>SBFR01000056.1 GCA_006227105.1 Bacteroidota bacterium | reverse complement strand
GTGATGGAGGGGATAAAGTGTTGGATGCCTGATGAGAGGCCAAGAGAAAGAATGATCAACCATGGAAAAAGATCACTTTCGGATGCAGAGCTTTTAGCAATAATTCTGGGTTCAGGAGCAGGAGAAAAGAATGCTTTGGATTTAGGCAGAGAAATATTGAAAGTTTCCGGTGGAATTTCCGGGTTGAAACGATTTGAGGTAAGCGACCTGTGTAAAATAAAGGGAATTGGTAATGCAAAAGCAACAGGAATCCTGGCAAGTGTAGAATTGGCTTCACGGTTTAAAGTAGAAAAGACGGATGAATTTATTCGATCTTCTAACGATGCTTTTAAGCATTTTGCCTGGTTGGGAGATCTGGATCATGAGGAATTTCATGTCATCTTTCTGAATAGGGCAAATTCAGTGATCAGTAAGCAGTGTATTTCTAAAGGAGGGATGTCTGGAACTGTTGCAGATGGAAAGATCATATTTAAAAAGGCACTTGACCTGAAATCTCACGCCTTGATCCTTGTGCATAATCATCCCAGCGGACAGCTTAAACCTAGCACGGCGGATCTTCAGTTGACGAAAAGATTGAAAGAATTTGGACGATGTATAGATTTGGAGGTGCTAGACCATCTAATAATATCAAATACAGGGTATTATAGCTTTTCAGATGAAGCAATCATTTAAAATAATCGTAAGAAGTGTTGCTGGTATTTTCACATGTGTCAACGGTAAAATCTTTTCTTTTTAAGCATTGCTATCAATTCACAAAAAGGTTAGATTATTCGTGTCGAATCGTTAAATTTGAAGCTGAACTCATTGGATGAAAAAAATCGTTACCATTATCGGTGCTCGCCCTCAGATCATTAAGTCGTCTGCCATAAATCGAGCAATTACATCAAAATTTGCTGACCAACTTCAAGAGGTGATAGTTCATACGGGCCAGCACTATGATGAAAACATGTCCAATGTCTTTTTTGATGAAATGTCCATACCGAGACCACATTATAATCTGGAGGTAGGTAGTGGCTCTCATGGTCAAATGACTGCTAAAATGATCGCAGGATTGGAGGAGATCTTTTTGAAAGAAAATCCGAATGCTGTTCTGATCTACGGAGATACCAATTCAACGATAGCTGGAGCTTTAGCTGCTGCGAAAATTCATATTCCGGTGATACACGTAGAAGCTGGGTTGAGAAGTTTCAATAAATCAATGCCTGAAGAGATCAACAGGATCAGCTCGGATCATATGAGTACTATGTTGTTCACTCCTACCAAAACTGGTATCCTAAATCTATCTAAAGAGGGATTTGACGTGATTTACGACGGCAAAGCATCAATCGATCATCCAAGAATTTATTTATGTGGAGATGTGATGTACGACAATAGTTTGCATTTCTCTGAGATCTCTGATAAAAACTCTGAGATTTTGCAGGATAATGATCTGGTGTCTGAAAATTACATTCTGGTAACTATTCATAGAGATTCTAATACGGACGACCCAATTAAGCTAAATTCCATTTTTAAAGCGTTGTTGGAGTTAAGAGAAGTATTCAATCTCAAACTGGTGTTGCCAATTCATCCCAGAACAAATGCGCGTTTAGAAAGCATGCTTGATCCTAAGGTACTGGATCGATTAAGGGAGGATGAGGATTTTCTTATTATCCCTCCGGCTGGATTCATTGATATCATAGCTTTGGAGAAAAATGCGCGCATTATTGTGACGGATAGTGGTGGGCTACAAAAGGAAGCTTTTTTCTTTAAGAAGCCTTGCGTAATTCTAAGGCCGCAGACGGAATGGGTGGAGATCGTAGAGAATGGAAATGCGGTTTTAGCTGATGCTGATTATAATAGAATTCAATTGGCATTCAGAGAATTAATGGCGAAAGAGGAGTTTACATATCCAGATTTTTACGGTGACGGCAAAGCTGCAGAGTTCATTTGTGAGAAAATTATTAGTGACTTGGGATGATCCAGATTTTTGTTGAACAAATCACTGAAAGACTAATTTATACGCTCGATTTTGTGTTTAAAGAGAGGGGGGGTGATTATGTGCTCAACAATGATCCGCATTCATTTGGAAATTTTCAGGGTCCAAAGTTGAATTATTCGAGTCGTCACTTTGAGGAAGTAGTTCAGCTTATTCCGGCTAGTGTGCTTTTTGATGAAGAAATTATCGTTTACGGAATTCATTCCGGACAGTTTGAAAGCGTAGATTGTCTGTCGTTCAATAAAAATGCTGATCCACTGGCTAGCATTTTTTATGTGATGTCAAGAATGGAAGAATATACATCGACGATAGAGGATGATCATGGAAGATTTGAGTCGAAGAATAGTGTATTACATCGCTTTGGATGGCTTCAGAAAGCCATGTGTGATCGATGGGCAGTGGCTTTTCTGAAATTCCTGACTAGTCGTGGGCTTTATGATTTCAAAAAGAAAAAACATGAGGTGGCAATTATTCCGACTTTCGATGTAGACAATGCTTTTGCATATCAGTGGAAGGATGGAATAAGAAAATGGATGTCAACGGCTCGAGACATGATCTCCGGGAACAGGATCAGGATGAATGAGCGGGAGCAAGTTTTGAAAGGGGTCAGGATAGATCCTTATGATACCTATGATTATATCTTATCCATTGCCGATAGGGGGTTTGAAGTTAAAATGTTCTGGTTGCTGGGGGATTATGCTAAGTACGACAAAAACATCTCCTTTAAAGACGTTCGTCATCAGCGACTGATCCGAAATATGGCTTCAAAGGTTACAGTGGGGATTCACCCAAGCTATAAATCCAATAGTTATGAATATTACCTCCTGAATGAAAAAGAAAGATTAGAGAACATTTTACATAAAACAGTTGAGAATTCCAGGCAACATTTTCTGAAAATGAAGATTTCCAAAACATATCCCGTTTTAAAAACGATGGGGATCAAGCATGAATATACAATGGGATATGCAGATAATGTTGGTTTCAGAGCTGGAACGGCTCGGCCACATAGATGGTTTGATCTCAATAAAAATGCGATTACCAACTTAATTGTACACCCTTTTTCTTATATGGATGGAACCCTCAATGAATATCTGAACTTGTCCATTGAGGAGTCAAAAGAAAAGATCTATAATTTGTTTAGCGAAATAGATGAATTTGGTGGAGATTTTATATTTATCTGGCACAACGAAACCATTGGGAATTATGGAAAGTGGGAAGGTTGGAAAGAAGTTCTCGAGCATTCATTAAGTTTAAAAAACAAGTCATGAAGAACTATTTGATTACGGGTGTTCTTTTGATGCTGACAGGAGTGCTTTTAGGTGCTTTTGGTGCGCATAGCCTGAAGGAAGTGATCTCTGAGGAAAAGTTGATTTCGTTCGAAACAGGCGTTCGTTATCAAATGATCCATGGAATTGCTTTATTGGTGCTAGTTGGATTGACTAGGGCACTCGAAGGATTTCAGGTCAAGAATTCTACCATATTTTTAATGACATTAGGTGTATTGCTTTTTTCCGGCTCGATCTATTTACTTGCACTACAAGAGATTTTTGGAGTCGGTCTTACTTTCTTATGGCCTATAACCCCACTGGGTGGATTGATGATCATTGTTAGCTGGGGGTTGGTCTTGTATTCAGTGATCAAATGGAAGGAGTAAAATCACATGATATCAAAATTACAGTTCTGGGGTCTGGTACTTCTCAGGGTATTCCGGTAATTGCGTGTGATTGTCATGTTTGCTCATCTATAAATCCAAAAGACGATCGGTTAAGATCTTCCATTATGATCTCTGTAAACGGTGAAAACTTTGTGATCGATAGCGGACCTGATTTCAGGCAGCAAATGTTACAGCATAAAGTGAAAACATTAAGGGCAGTGGTTTTTACCCATGAGCATAAGGATCATGTGGCAGGCATGGATGATGTAAGGGCCTTTAATTATAGGGAGCAAAGAGATATGGAGGTCTTTTGCACAGAAAGGGTCTTAGAAGCGCTAAAACGCGAGTTTAGTTATGTTTTTGCGCACGAAAAATATCCTGGTATACCTGAAGTTAATGTCAATCTGATCGGGAATGATCCGTTTAAGTTACCAGGTGGCCCATGGTTGCAACCGATTGAGGTGATGCATTATCGTATGCCGGTTTTAGGTTTTAGGATTGGTGATTTTGCTTATATCACAGATGCAAAAACGATTTCAGATCAAGAAATGGTTAAATTAAAAGGTGTTAAAACGCTTATTGTTAATTCATTAAGAGTCTCACATCATATTTCGCATTTCAATCTCGAGGAGGCGTTGGATTTTATTCAAAAGGTCAATCCTCAGCAAGCCTATTTAACGCATATTTCGCACCTCTTTGGAACACATGAAGAGATCACAACGATGCTTCCAGAGGGAGTAAGCGTTGCATATGATGGTCTTGAAATTCACTTTACTTATGATGGTGATATCTGATGAAGTTTGAAGAGATCGACATATGGTTGCTACTGGCGGGATTAGGATTATTCCTTTATGGAATGAATATGCTGGAGCAATCTTTACAAGCCTTTGCAGGACGATCGTTTAAAAAATTCATTCGAAGATTTACCAAAGGAAAGATTCAATCTGTTCTGGCGGGTGCAGGAGTAACGACGATCATGCAAAGCAGCTCGATGGTTGTCCTATTGGTCATGTCCTTTGCAGGGGCCGGTATCATTCAACTTTCAAGTGGAATAGGAATGATCATGGGGGCCAACTTAGGAACAACCATTACGGGATGGATCGTATCCTTACTTGGATTCAAGCTGGATCTCGGTCAGATCATTTTACCACTCCTGGCAATAGGCGGTTTGGGTGTTATCTTTTTGAAATCTGAAAAATGGTCGAACCTTAGCAAGTTTTTAATGGGGTTCTCCCTGATGTTTCTTGGATTGGATTACATGAAGGATGGGTTTGCCTATTTCGCTGCGAATATGGATCTGTCATTCTTGAAAGGACAATCGGGTATAGTTTTCCTGATCATCGGATTGTTACTTACTGCTGCGATTCAGTCAAGTTCGGCGGCTATGTTGATCTTTTTATCCTCATTGGCTGCTGGTATCATTACTCTTGAACAAGGATTTTATCTTGTGATTGGTGCAGATGTTGGGACGACGGTTACTGCACTTCTTGGCACAGTGAATGGAAATTCGATCAAGAAAAAAGTGGGTTATGCTCAGGTTTTCTTTAACGTGATCAATGGGATCCTTGCGGTTCTGCTTATTCAACCGCTGGGTTGGTTCGTTCAAGATGTAATAGGCATGTCCGATCCATTGATTGCTTTGGTTGGATTTCATAGCTCAATGAATTTGTTGGGGATTGTGGCATTGTTGCCATTTATTGGCTATTTGACTAACATTCTCGATAAAAAGTTTCTCAGCAATTCAGATACTTCACTCAAGTACTTAACCCTAGTAAATCCTGAGGAGATCCATTCGGCGATTGAAGGCTTAAAAAAAGAAGCACTGTGTTTTTTGGAGGAAACGATCGAGATCAACAAGGAGCTTGTTGCAGCGAATGAGATGAATATCACAGAGAATTATTTCAAACTGAAGCAACACGAAAGTGAGGTTGTTCCTTTTTATCGAAAAATGTTGAGTCAGCGTTTGGAGGAAGATGAAATTAGGACTGTTAATCATATGGTGGCTGTGTTCAGGAATTCGACGCATTCAGCGAAGGATATGAAGGACATTAAACATAACCTGATCGAATTAAACAATGCTGCTTCTGACCATATTTTTGGATTTTATAAAAAGATCATCGAAAATCAAGACAAGTTTTATTTGGAATGCTCGACTCTCATTGATTTTATTGATAAAGCAGGGCATTCCGAGCTTCAGCAATTGGATCACTTGTTGACCGGAATGTACAATGAACAGCAAGAAATGTTGTTCAAGGTGCTTTCAGCCCATCATTCAGAAATGGACATTTCTACTCATCTGAATATCTTAAAAGAAGTCAATAATTCTAATGAAGCTTTGCTTTTAGCGATCCAAAGCTATATGCAAGTTGATTAGTTCTTTTTCCTGATGCCAATCACATTCGGAATTGGCCAGAAGTCGAGATTATCGTCGTTTGCGAATGTTTGTGTGACAAAACTTCCAAATCTCTCGATCTGAAAGTCTTTTGTTTTAATGAAAAGACTTGTTTCGGGGCCGCCTTCAAGATAAATCGCATTACTCAGCTCATAAGGCATTTCTTTCATGAAGCCGATCATTTGATTGTGGGTGTACGGCGATCTCGTAAAAAGTAGGTAGATCCTGCCTTGTGGGTCTTTTGCAGCAACTAACATGCTACATGATTGCTTTTTCTTGTTCCAGCTTAAGGGTTCCCTATTGCAATCGATCATTCTCATTCCCTGAGCGTAGCAATTAAAGTCATTTTTTATCGATTTCCATGGCTGGCACTCCAGATCGAAAATATCAAAATTGCTGTTCAGAGAGTCTTTTGGTTGAAACGCGATCATCGAGTTATAATGAGGTTCCAGTTTACGGTTGTTTAAATGCCTGTTGTTTTTCAAATAACCTCGGTGGGTCATTCCGTTAGCCATATCATACATTCCAGCATTAAAGACCACGTCCAAATCGTGTTTTTCAGCCCATTGAGAAGCTTTCAAAGGTTTTCTTCCTTTCTGGCTCGCATTGTACATTTCAAACTCGAAATGTTCCGGTTCAATTCTTAAGATGCTGATAACCGAATTATTGACCTTGGATTTTTCAGGTGCATCAATTTCGATAAATTCCATTCCCTTTTCAAGCTGTGTCCATTGTTTGTAAGGGTTGATGGTGACAGCATTGATTTCAATTTTCTTTTTAGGTTCTTTTTCTTGTTGACAAGAAAAGAACAGAGTTGCCAGGAGTAGGAAATGAATCGGCTTATAGTTCATTTTCGATCCAGTCAAATTTTTTAGACTGTATAGGGAAAAGGTCAAACAGTTCTCCAGAATAATAGAATTGGTAAGCTATTGCTCCGAAAGTGTAGGGTTTTTCATAGATCTTGATCGTTGAACCACCAACTCTTGGGTTAGATTTTGGCTTCGATTGAGGGAAACCTACATTGAACAGTGTGGCCAGGATCTCGGGACGATCATCGATAGGGAATCCGGCTCTTTCCCATTGATGTTTCACTTGTTTGAGAAAAACAGCGGCATATAAGTAAGAATAGTAATGATTTCTATATGAAGTCAAACGGTCCAATCGCTCCTGTGTCGTGTCTTCAGTGGCAAAATCGAGAAGGTTTTCATATCGCTCTCCCAGATAAAATTCGCTATCAGGAGTTTTCAAAAGGCGCTCGATCTTCATCGCTGTATGCTCTTTGATACCTGTTACGCCAAAAGAAAACTGCGATTCAACACTCAGGATCTTTAATGGTCCGATCCATTTTTTATACGCCTCTCTATTCGAGTTGAAAAGTCGTATTTGCTCTCCTACCAAACAAGCGACTATTAATCTTGATTCGACACCCGTTACTCTTGCCGCAGAATCGATCAATTCCTTATCCTTTGCAACTGCGATCTTGAAATCTTGCCATTCAGAAATGTTCATCCATTCATAAACACTGATGGATCTGTATTTTTTCTTTCGTTTGAGGCTTGCCTTAAGTTTACGTAGTTGTTGATTGTAATACTTGTTGTCTTTTAATTGAATGTCGGCCGCGTCCAACATTCTAAGGATTTCTCTTTTATCATCTGACTTCTCATAAGCGTGCATGATGAATTGAGCGTTAACAGGATAGAATTTGTTCAATAATACAATGCGCTGAACAGCTTCATAATCGTTGAATTGAACAGAAGAGGTATCCAATTCGAACGATTGGTTATATTTATCTTTGATCTCCTGAAAGTATCGGTTATTTACGTCTACGGAACCGGAATCATCTGTTAGTCTCAATTTGATTGCAGCGTAACTGGCAGTTAGGAAAAATCCGATAAGTGCAAACCCCACCAGTAAGGTGTAAAAAGGGATTTTGAACCATTTACTTTTGAAGAGCTTTTTCACTTTTGACGATAAAAATTCAGTTGCGAAATTAGGAAAGTAATATTGATCCTACAATAGTGTAGGTACTCATAGCTTACTGTATTTCAATACTTTTTGTAATCAATTCTGAGTTGAAGAAATTAGCTATCTTTGACCCCAAAATATTGCAAAATGGCAAAAGGATTATTAGAAGGAAAAAGAGGAATTATTTTCGGTGCACTAAACAATCAGTCAATAGCATGGCATGTTGCTGAAAAGGCTCACGAGCATGGTGCAAAGTTCGTTTTAACAAATGCGCCGATCGCAATGAGAATGGGAGAGATCAATGAATTGGCTTCAAAGACCGGTTCTGAGATCATTCCTGCAGACGCAACGAGTGTTGAAGATCTTGAAAAGTTGATTTCTCAATCTATGGAGATCCTTGGTGGTAAGATCGATTTTATTCTTCATTCGATTGGAATGTCAGTGAACGTTAGAAAAGGGAATCACTACACGAGTGAGAACTATGATTATACAATGAAGGGACTTGATGTTTCCGCATTGTCATTTCACAAAGTAATGCAAACGGCTATGAAGTTGGATGCAATGAATGAGTGGGGTTCGATCGTGGCGCTTTCTTACATTGCTGCTCAACGTGTTTTCCCTGATTACAATGATATGGCAGATAACAAAGCTTATCTGGAATCAATTGCAAGAAGTTTCGGTTACCATTATGGGGTGCAGAAAAAAGTGAGAGTAAATACGATCTCTCAATCGCCAACGATGACAACTGCAGGTAGTGGCGTTAAAGGTTTTTCTGAGTTCATCAGTTTCTCAGAAAAGATGTCACCTCTAGGTAATGCTGATGCGGAATCTTGTGCTGATTACTGTGTTACGTTATTCTCGGATCTGACAAGATACGTGACCATGCAGAACCTTTTCCACGATGGTGGTTTTTCAAATACAGGTGTTACGACCGAGGTAATAGAGAAATTCTCAAACTAAATAGAAAATGCAGCTTAGGCTGCATTTTTTGTATATACGAAATGAGAAATAATCGCGTTTTTAGGGAGAGGACCAAAAACCAGATCAACATGAAATCACTACTCATTTTTGTGTTTGCTTTACATATTGGAGCAGTAGTAGCACAACCTATAGACATCAAAGGAAATGATGGAGGAATGTTCAGCTTAGGGGCCAGAACGACCATCAGTACGTTTAATCATGGTGAATTCGGTAATACCGGAACCGGAATTGGGGGACAATTCAGACTTCAGTTCGCAGATCGCGTGAATTCAGATTGGTTTTTCGATTATATCACAGGAGATATTGAAGATTTTGCTCATCGAACTGATTATCATATTGGTTGGAGCGTGTTGTTTTATCCAACCGAAGGAGGAAAGTTGTTTCGTCCGTATGTATTAGCTGGACACTGTTTTGACTATACAAGATTAGTGGATAATTCGAATTCATTGAATTATTTGGAACGATGGAGTTCTGCTGTTCAAGGTGGAGCTGGAGTTCACATGAATCTTTCACCTCGTCTTGATCTTTCTGTCGTTGGTCAATATATGATCCATTTGGGTAATCATGTAGATGCAGAGCAATTGAATGGCACAGTCGAGTTTCGATCAGAAGGAGGAGGTAGTCTGGAAGGACATTTGCTCTTCCATGTAGGGATCAATTACAAAATTGCAGACTTATGGTAAGAATAATTCTTTTTTCAGCAGCTGTTCTGTTTGGGCATTATTCCATAGGACAGCAGGAACAGTATATTCGTCAAGGTACTTTAAAGGCATCAGCCACAATAGCTCCTTCAAAAATGTTGAATCGCGATGTTCAGAATATATACATCCATGGTTTTCTGGCCTATCAACTGGAGGAGAAATTAAGTTTGAGGGGAGAGTCCTTTTTCTATATTCCGGGTGCTGAATCGTCAAGTACTGTAAATATGTATTCTAGCGCCTTGAATACGAGCTTTGGTGCCTTTTATCATGAAACGAAAAATAACTGGGATAGCTATTTAGGATTTCAGCCAGGATTGTCCATTATTCAGTCTCCTTTGAAATCCGGAACTTCTTTTAATCCTACTTTCTCGATGAAGATTGGTACGGCTTACTATGTTTGGAAATACTTTCATTTTTTCGCGGAATTGACCTACGTGAATTCGACGATAAGAGGTTTTGATCAAGGTTCATTGAGGGCCGACGAATTGATCTTTTCAGCCGGACTTGGATTTCAGATCAACACAAAAAAGACTAATTGAATCGGTATTTGACGATGCAATACATTACTCTAAAACCGTCTTTGTAGTTGATCTTTTTACCTTCTTCACGTTTTCTTGCTGAATACGAGATAGGGACCTCTTTAAAGCATGTGGTTTTTAATTTGGCTAGTTTCACTGTAACTTCTGGTTCAAAACCAAATCTTTTTTCTTTAAGATTCAGCTGCTTGAGCATATCTGCAGGCACAAGTTTATAGCAGGTCATCATATCTGTCAAACGCACTCCCGTGAATAGATTTGAAAGCTTGGTTAGAAACCCATTCCCCATGATGTGCCACATAAAATTGGTATTCTCATGTTTCTGTTCAAGAAAACGAGACCCATAAATGACATTGTGCTCACCTTTTAACCATTCTGACAAAAGAAGATTGATGTCATTGGGATCTAGTTCCAGGTCAGCATCCTGAATAATGATGAGGTCTCCGGTCGCGAGTTCTATCCCTTTGTGCAGAGCTGCTCCTTTACCGGAATTTACTTCCTGATGATGAACAATAATCCTGGAATCACCATGCTTCAGTGCAAATTCATCAGCCAGATTACCTGTGTTATCTGAAGAATGATCATTGATGACAATGATTTCTTTTTCCAGATCTCCTGCAAGAGGGAGCTCCAATACCTTTTCCAGGATCTGAGAAATCGTTTCCTCTTCATTGTATGCTGGAATTAATAATGAAAGTCTGCTTGCCTTGTTGTTCATGCACCCCAAAGATAATTGATTTCAAAAGTGCCATAGGATTATTCTTATTTTTGTTTGAACAATGATCTCTGAAAAGAAATACTTCCTGCTTCTGTTGAGTCTGCTTATGGCAGCATTTTTTCTGTATCGAGATGTCAATTCTCCCTATTTAAGATCTATTAATGCTGACGGTAAAGGATATTATGCCTACTTACCTGCATTATTTCTGTATCAAGATCCATCGTTCAATTTCATTTATGATGCTGAAAAGAATTATTATCCAGAGGATGGTTCACACTTTAAGGATTTCCTAAATGAACAGCCAAATGGGACAAAGGTGAATAAGACATTCCCGGGATTGAGTATTCTTTATGCTCCGTTTTTCTTTCTTGGTTGTCTATTTGCTTTCGTCTTTGGTTATCCTGTAGATGGATATTCGATGCCTTTTCAACTCATGATAGGCTTGTCTCACATTGTTTATTTGTTACTTGGATTTCGATTTTTGTGGGGACTCCTTAAAAATTTGAATGTCAGTGAAGTAAAGATTGCGGCATTATTGTCATTGTTGTTGTTTGGAACCAATTTGTGGTATTATGTGATTTATGATCACACAGTAAGTCATGTGTTCAGTTTCTTCCTGGCGTCTGTTTTATTGTGGGCTGGTGAAAGGTGGTTTTCCGAACGAAAGTATTTGGGATTGATGCTTGTTTTAATGGCTTTGATCGTGATTATTCGTCCTACGAATGCGATTATGATCCTTTGTCTTTTGTATTTCCCTTTCTTATCTGGTAATCGTTTGAAGAATATTCTACCAGATTTCAAAGAACTTTTAAGAGTATGGAAATCATTGATCATTTCTGTAATGATCCTGATCATTCCTCCATTAATGTGGAAATGGCAGACAGGGAATTGGATCGTCTATTCCTACAAAGATGAAGGATTTGACTTTTTGCATCCACATTGGATAGAATTTATGTTTAGTACGGAAAAAGGCTGGTTATTCTGGAGTCCGGTTCTGCTTCCGTTACTCATTATAGGTGTCTTGTATTCTTTCAGAAGAAATGGTTGGCTTGGTATTGCCTATTTGTTGCCGCTGGTTCTCATAACTTATGTACTTTCTTCATGGTGGTGCTGGACTTTCGGGGCTGGAATGGGCCAAAGAGTAATGGTTGAGTATTATCCATTTATTGTAGTTCCTGCAGCGCTTTTCTTGAATGAAAGTTCACGAAAATGGGTGATTCCAATGCTCTTTGTTTTTATTCCGCTTAATTTGTTTCAAGCCTATCAGGTGGTGAAGAGTGTGCATGTTGGAGGTCAGACGACATGGGATTCGTACAAAACGAATTTCTTCAGATTGAAACCTGCACCTCAAAAGGTGATGATTCCTGAAAATTGGAAGTTGATAAAAACAGAAAGTATTGATAAACCAGAGATTCTTAATGAATCACATCCGTTTTCTGCGTCTATCGAAACCAAGGTAGATGTCGAATCTGCAGGTGTTAAAATTTTGATAGAAACCAAAGCTATTTCTTCGATTCAAGAATCAAGAGTCGTTATTTCTGATGTAGAAGGAAAGTACTACAAAGCCCTTTTTCTGAAAGAGATGATCAGCTCTGATGTTGAGGAGTTTGAATTCCTGATCGATGATGTGCCACAGAATGTGAACGGACTCAAAATTTATGTCTGGAATGGAGATACAAAAGAACAACTTGAATTGAATTCAATTCAGATGCTTACCTACCAAATAAATGAATAAGATGAAGATATTTGTTGCTTTTGCTTTTCTGATACTGGTTCAAGTTGGGTTTTCTCAGGAGGATACCATCCCATTAAATGAGTTAAGATTTCTTGCCTCGCACAACAGTTATAAAAGAAAACCAGACCCAAAGGTGATTCGGTTTTTATCACGTTTCAAAAAGAGACTTGGAGGGGATTTGGATCCAATTCAGCTGGATTATGGTCATTTGCCCATACCTGTTCAGCTCAATGATTACAACATCAGAGGTTTCGAATTGGATGTGTATAACGATCCAAAAGGAGGACATTACAGGAAGCGAAAGGTAAATATGTTTCTCTCCGGAAGAAAACAAAAGATCAAGAATGAAACGATGCGTCAGCCTGGGTTCAAGATCCTTCACATTGCAGATGTAGATTTTGAAACCAATTATTTGACAATTGAAGATGCGTTTTCGGAATTGAGGCAGTGGAGTCTAGCTCATCCCTCACATGAACCCTTGTTCATTAATATCGAAGCCAAAGGGTCATCACCGGGTGATTATAGCGGGTTTTTAAGGTTTCTTGGGTTTAAGCGGGCGATACCTTTTGATAGTATTGCAGTAGAATTGCTGGATCAAAAGATCAGAAAATGGTTCGGCACAGATTCATTACTCTTTTCACCAAAGGATCTTCAAGGTGAACATTCTTCAATTAAGGAACGATTGGAGGATGCTGGCTGGCCAACACTAGAGGAGGTTAGAGGGAAGATTTTTTTCTTGTACGATAGTGATCATGATGGACGATACAATTTATCGCTGAACAACGGGGAAGACAAACCAATGTTTGCTTATGGCGAAATAGGAGGGGAGTCCACTGCTTTTGTAATGAGGAATGATCCGATCGGAAAGGAGGAGGAGATCAACGAGCTTTCGCGAAAATATATGGTAAGGACCCGAACGGACGCCGGTTCACTGGAAGCCAGAGCACATGATTATACAAGGTATCAAGCGGCAATGAAGAGCAATGCTCAGATCATTTCTACTGATTATTATGAAAAGGATCCTGAAATTTCAGACTTTCAAATCGGTTTGGTTGAAGCCGGGAAAATAAATTCGGTACCCTTCGTCCTGAAGACTTCATTTAAATAACTTCAAGGCAAGAACGGAAGCGAAGGTCATCAAAGAAATTTCATAGATCACAAACCAGGTAGGCAACGGCAACTGAGCCACTTCTGTGATCGTTCGGATTCCAAACAATGCGATGATCACGATAATTCCCGTGCTGCTTTCTGGATTGATCTTTTTAGAGATAAAACCACCCGTAAAAATGGCAATTGAATGAGCGAAACCTACAATAAGTAGGGTCATTACGGGGATGCTTTCAAACAAAGCGATCAATTCCTCCTTTGTTTTTGGTGTCGGCCTTGAAGCTACTGGGAATAGCTGGGAAGCGCCCATTTCAAGGACATAGTCAAGAAAGAAGGCAACGAAAAGTCCAACCGCTATTGCAATAAAATTCCTTGCTGTCACTTGTTTACGAAGAAGATGGCATTTGCAAAAAACAACTTTCCGTTTTCCCAGAATCCTCTGAATAACGGATTGTCAACCATATAGACCACAGATCCTGCTCCAATCGATTCTACTCCGAAGATCAGACTTTCTGATTGCTTTTCTTTTACGTTGCATCCTACAAATCCGGAAACGGCTGAGCTGTTGGCTTCTGTATAAACTACATTTCCGCCATCTTCCAGCCATTCGTAGGCACTTGCATCAAGTCGCAGGGTAAAGTAATGTTGAGGGTATCCGAATGCCAGAGGGTTCGAGTTTTCAACCTTACACTTGTAGATTGCTCCGGTGATCATATCCTTAATTGCTTCTCTTTCCTCAGCTTCATACGCAATATGCTGGTGTTCATGACGATCTTCCTCTTCCTCTTCTTCCTCATCTTCTTCTTCGTCTTTCATCTTCACTGAATATCCTTCCTGACCTGCAAAATTTGATAATGCACCACCCATTGCAATCACTTTTCCTCCTTTGGAAATAAAGGAAGAAAGCACAGAGGAACTGATCGAATAGTATCCTTCAGGCAAGATCAATACATCAATACCTTTTAATGCGTAGTCGCTGATTGAGGATGACTGAATCACCGTTAGTGGATAATTCAATTCTTGCTCGAAGTAATACCATACCTCACCAACCATCAATGAACTTGTTCCTTCTCCACTTACGAGGCCAACAGTTGATCCATCGATCAGCTTAACAGAACTCGATCCAAAGTCCTTTCCTGTATCAACCATACCAGTAAAGGAAATCGTATACTCAACTTTGTGCTTTTTCGCCATGTCTTTAATGATCCTGTCAATTTCCAGGTGATCATTTTCAGGCTTGACAACGATCAATGTACCCGGTAAATATTCTTCTTTTCCAAAAGTGAATTTCTGCTCGGAGAAACGAACTTTTACACCAAGACTTATAAGATTTGCGAGAAGTTTTGCATCCGACATACTATTCCATCTGAACAAATAAGCGTATGTGTCTTTTGGATGTGCTACTTCATTTTCAGTTGTTTTAAAAGTTGCTCCTTTGATCAATGATTCTGAAGCGATGCAGCTAAGTCCGTATGCATATGGTAACGACCAGGCGGTAATATCATACGTGAGTGAATCAGATAGTTTTGTTTTTGGTTCAAACAACACATTGATCAAGGTTCCTTTTTTCTGGTCAGTGCTAACGATCAAATGCTTTTCTGATGCTTTAGCGGATCCTGACTTCTGCGTTTCAAAATCAAATCCTTTTACAGACTCTCCATTACCTTGTTGGTATTTGATCCCGTGTGCATCAAGTAGTTTAACTAATGCATTCAACTGCTCAGGGTTTCCTGAAAGAACGTAGGATTTGTATTTGAAATTATTTTTTGTTCCGAATGCTTTGAATTCACTGATCAACTTGTCACGGTTCATGAAAGAGAATTCCACCGTAGAGATACCTGTCGTATGATGATGAGCAATACGATCGTAAAGGGTAAGCGTGTCGCCTTCTTCGTTTATCGCAGCAAGACCACATTGACCGCTTCCTCCTTGCTCATAAGTCATACCGATTGCGCCATTATAAGTAGGGTAGGTGTCTCCGTAGCTCGGATATAAAAGGTCAAAGATTTCACGAGTGAAGTAAAACCATCCGTTTTTGTCAAAGTACTTAGCGTGATTTCTTCCTAAACCATTCTGAAATTCTCTTTGCCAGTCAGTAATAACCTCATGGAAAGGTTCAGCAGCAGGAGCGAAATAATAAGGGTCATCGATCCCTTGTTCGTGGAAATCAACATGTACATGAGGTAGCCATTCATTGTAAAGTGGGATTCGTTGTCTTGTTTCAACCTGTGTCATCCATGCCCAATCTCTGTTCAGGTCGAATAAGTAATGATTTGGTCTTCCACTTGGCCATGGTTCATCGTGTTCTGCCGCGACTACATTTGGGTTAGGAATTGCGTTATGCTGTTGGTTGTACCAGTTTACATATCGGTCTCTACCGTCTGGGTTGATACATGGATCAATTATGATCAATACATTTTTTAACCATTCATCATGTTCGGTGATCAATTCATACGCGGTTTGCATCGACGCTTCCGTTCCTGCACTTTCGTTACCATGGACATTATAGCTCAACCAAACGATTGCTACATCTTCATTTTCACCTTTCTCATGTTTTGCCTGGATTTCGTCTCTTCTCGAAATGTTTTCTGGAGATGAAATGTATGCAACGACCAATTCTCTTCTCTCATTGGTGATTCCATATTCTTCAACATACATTTTACCACCGCTATTTCGCTCGATCTGACGGAAATAGTTGATCACTTGATGATGTCTGGTGAAATAGGATCCAAGTGGGTATCCGAAAAACTCTTCCGGAGACATTACTTTTTGTGAGGATGCATTGAAAAATGTGATCAGCGCAGCGAAAAGTATAATGTGTTTGATCATTCGTCAAAATTTAGAATGTCAAATCTAAGGATGTTTTTTCAATTATTGTTGAGTCGAAGAAGATGTTCGAACTCAGTCAATTGAAAGCGGAATAGTATAAAAAGGTAAGACTTTGATCAACTCCTTCATGTAGGTCAAATTAGTGTAGATCAAAAATTCACATTCGCTTATATTTTCCAGCTCATTCAAGCGTTTCAAGACTTTATCATTCCATTCATTCAGGTATTCTTTTGAGGCGTAGTTCAAATTGAAATCATAGGGTTCGATGATCTCATCAGGTTTTAGTAAACCATATTTTCCCGAAAGGATATAGAACTTTTCTGCTTTAAGGCGTTCGCTATGCTGCAGCCAGGATGGAAAGAATCCTTCGTACATTTCGATCGCAGCGCAGGAGTAGTCTTTCTTTTCCTTAACACATGCGATCAATGCAACGCGTTTCATCAGATAATGCCTTTGGTTTTCAGGAATTCATCAAGTGACTCTATATCGCTAAACAGTACTTCCCTTGCTTTTGACCCCTGGAATGAGCCGATAATGCCCATGCCTTCTAACTGATCCACTATTCTTCCTGCGCGATTGTATCCAAGCTTCAATTTACGTTGCAAAAGACTTGCGGATCCTTGTTGGTTGATAACAACAATACGAGCAGCTTCTGCAAACATGGAATCGATTTCGTCCATGTCAATATCACCATTTCCTTCACCACTTTCACCTACATATTCAGGAAGTAAGAACGCTTCAGGATAGCCTCTTTGATCACCAATGTAACTGCAGATCGCTTCTACCTCAGGAGTATCTACAAAACCACATTGTAAACGTTTCAAGTCTGATCCGGTTGAGATCAACATGTCGCCTCGTCCGATCAGCTGATCGGCACCTGATGAGTCAAGAATGGTTCGTGAATCTATTTTGGATAATACTCTAAATCCAATACGCGCAGGGAAGTTGGCCTTGATCATACCTGTAATCACATTTACAGAAGGGCGCTGAGTAGCAACGATGAGGTGAATCCCAATGGCTCTGGCTAACTGTGCAAGACGTGCAATCGGATGTTCAACTTCTTTACCTGCTGTCATGATAAGGTCAGCAAACTCATCGATCAATACAACAATGTAAGGCAGGTAACGATGACCCTTTTCCGGATTGAGTTTTCGTGCAATGAATTTCGCATTGTATTCAATGATTGTTCGAACACCCGCATCTTTCAATAATTCATAGCGCTCATCCATTTCAATACAAAGGGAATTCAATGTATTGACAACCTTAGTCACATCTGTAATGATGGCGTCTGCTTCTCCTGGAAGTTTAGCAAGGTAATGGCGTTCAATCTTATTGTAAAGGGTTAATTCAACCTTTTTAGGATCGACCAGCACGAATTTGACTTGTGCTGGATGCTTTTTATATAGAATGGAAATTAATATGGCATTCAATCCCACCGATTTTCCTTGACCTGTTGCACCCGCAACTAAAAGGTGAGGCATTTTAGTAAGGTCAAACGTGAATGTCTCATTCGTGATGGTTTTTCCCATTACGATTGGTAATTCTGCGTCAGAAGTCTGGAATTTCTCAGAAGCGATCAATGATCTCATCGATACCATTTCAGGTTTTGAGTTTGGTACTTCAATACCTATAGTTCCTTTTCCTGGAATAGGAGCGATGATTCGAATACCGAGAGCACTCAAACTTAATGCGATGTCGTCTTCAAGGTTCTTGATCTTGGAAATTCTAACGCCAGGAGCAGGTACGATCTCGTATAGTGTAACTGTTGGTCCGACTGTGGCCTTGATTTTAGCGATATCGATCTTATAGTGTGAAAGCGTTTCAACGATCCTGTTCTTGTTGTCTTCAAGCTCTTGTTTATCCACTGAAACACCTCCTGAACCATACTCTTTTAGTAGTTCAATTGGTGGTAGTTTGTAGGACGAAAGATCAAGTGTAGGGTCATAATCACCATATTCTTCACGCAAGGAGTTTAACTCTGATTCGTCAAGTGACTCATCAGCTTCGGCAATATCTACAGAGAAGTCATCATCAATAGTTGTTGTTGAAGGTTCTTCTTGGTCTGGGATCTCAACTTCAAAGTCGTCATCCGTTTCTTTGTAAGTAACTTCTAGTTCAGATTCGAAATCGTCTTCTGCTTCGTCGAAGTCGATGGTTTCAGCGACTTCATCCTGTTTGATCTCATCCTCCTTTAATGTGTTAACTACGCTAAAGTCATTGTATGGATCTTCCTTGAATAAATTCTCTTCTGGTTCTTCCTCTGGTTCAATGTTCTTACCTGAAAAACGATCGAATAATGCACCGAAATTAGGATTGAAAAGTAAAACCATCCCAACGTAACCCATTACGAGAATAGTAATTATTGCTCCAAAACTCCCCAGAGTAATACTCAGCCAATCATTGATATAATATCCGAATGAACCTCCAAGATAATTTACTTTATCAGCGAAAAATCCAAGGAACATGGACGCCCAAACCATTATGCTGATTGTTCTCAGGTAAGTTGGTTTAATGGGTAGAAGCGTAGTGTTAAATAATCGTTTAACCGCAGAGAGAAAAAGTAAGAACGGTATTCCGAAAGATGCGAGACCGAACCATTTGTAAATGAGAAGATGCGAAAACCATGCGCCGAATTTTCCTAACCAGTTTTCAGCCGGTACATCATCAGAAGAGAAAATATATTCAAAAAAGCCTTTGTTAAGGATTTGATCCTGATCTTCTTTCCACGTAAAAATGTATGAAAAGCTAGCCAGAAAGAGAAAGATCGACAATAACAATAAAGTAGAGCCAAGGGTCGTATTTAGTTTCTTTTCATCAACGTTCAACTTGAAGATCGATAAGAAGTCAGCTGAAGTTTTGCCCGATGTACTTTGACTTTTTTTAGTACGTGTCTCCTTCTTCGCAGTTTTTCCGGACTTATCCTCGATAACTGGTTCTTCCTTCTCCTTATATTCGTTTTCTGCCATTAGCAATTGATTATCCCACGAAGATAATTGACAGTTGGGCTCCGAAAACGAGAGGAGGAAGTAACTATAAACAGCAGAATGTTAGTTTAATCTTCTTTTTCCGGAGGTCCATTTTGCTCATATTGCAGAATGATCTCAAGGAATTCTGCAAAATCCACTTTTCTAAAGTCTGACGGTACACCAAATAGATCTTTTTCTGGAAGATACTCCTCTATACTCTGAAGCTCATATTTATAAACCCCATCGACCGTGATAATGTAGAACATAGCCGGTAGTCCTGGGAAATCAAGGAAGTTATTCAGATATTTCGGGCTGTATTTTTTTAGGTATAAATACTCCTTAGGTTCCTTGAAATCAGGATGGTTTACTTCGAGTCGATTCGCCTTTAAACCTGCAATTCTTCTTTTGAAGTGTTTCTTCTTGAAGGTATATTTTGATGCACTTTCTTCAACTTTGTTCAGATCTGTCTTTATCGCGAAATTGTCAATAGGGGTTTCGATGAGCAAGTATGACTTATTGAGTTCCATGTGCTTGATCAGCGCTTGCTTTCCGAGTTGATCCGTTTCATTTTCGATCCTTGTAACCGTATCATTGGTAAATATGGTCATGTATGAAGTAGGGACAAGCTCTGCAAATGCCGTATCGGCAAATGTGATTTTGTAAACAAGCTTACCAGTGAAAGGAACACGTTTTTGGGCGGAAAGAGCTACCGGAAAAAGTACAACAAGAATGAGATATCTGAACATCGTTTAATAGCTTTGAGCGAAAGTAACAAAGTTTTCTTGTTAACGGAGAGATGATCCTAAGGTTACTTTGCACAAATTACTTGATCAATTATTCTAATTTTGCAGCTCATTCGACTTTATGAGGAAAGTACATTTCATAATAAATCCATCGGAGATCACTGCAGGAACGAGAGGTGCGTCACTAGGTCCAGCGGCAATTATGACTGCGGCAAGAAAGCAAGGTTCAACAATTTTTAGTCAATATCCAAAATCCAGTATTATCGATCATAATGATCTATTGGATCAACCGACTCCTTATCCTTATGCTAAAAGGATCGATGGTTTACTTGATATTTTCAAGGATCTCAATGAAAAGGTTTCAGGAGCATTGAAGAATGGAGAATTCCCATTTGTTTTGGCGGGTGATCATGGTTCAGCAGCAGGAACGATAGCTGGGATCAAGAATGCTTATCCTGACAAGAAACTTGGTGTGATCTGGATCGATGCTCATAAAGATCTACATACACCATACACAACGCCAAGTGGTAATATTCACGGTATGCCATTGGCAATTGCATTGTCTGAAGATAATCTTGAATGTAAAATAAACGATGTTCGTCCTGAATCCATTGAAAAATGGGAGGAATTGAAGAATGTAGGTTTCAATGGGGCTAAATTCAATCCTCAGGATCTATACTTTATAGCGGTCAGGGATACGGAGGAACAAGAAGACAAGTTAACGGATCGATTGAAGATCAAAAATTATACAGTAGCAGAGGTAAGGGAGTCAGGTGTTTCAAAGGTGGTGAAGGAGATTCAGGAAAAATTGTCTCATTGTGATATGATCTACGTCTCATTCGATGTGGATTCAATGGATCCGGATCAAACTTCATACGGAACAGGAACTCCGGTTTCAAATGGACTTTCAATTGATGAGGCTCAAGAGATACTGGCAATGTTCGCGGAATATCCAAAGACGGTATGTATTGAGTTTGTTGAGGTAAACCCTTGTCTTGACGATAAAAAGAACAGAATGGCCGAAGTGGCATTTTCACTTATGGTCAATACAATTGAAGCATTGAATTAAAATGGAAACTCAAATAAAAAAGTACTTGATCGAAAATGCTCTAGAAGTTTTTGGTCAGCCGATCGAATCATCTTTGATCCAGTTTCAAAAAACAAGAAAGGATGTCGAAGGGGATCTTACATTAGTGTTATTTCCATTTGTTAAGATCTTGAAAAAATCACCTCAGGAAGTAGGAGATCACGTTTCAACGATTTTGAGTACTAAGTTTCCAGAGATTTCTAAATCAATTGTTGTTAATGGATTTCTAAATATCGTTTTGTCTCCTGAATTTTGGGTTGGAGCGCTCAATCAAATAAATTCAGATGAGAAATTTGGTTATCAACCAGAGAATTCAGGCAAAACGATCATGGTGGAGTATTCTTCTCCAAATACCAATAAGCCGCTGCATTTAGGGCACCTTAGAAATAACTTTCTCGGATATTCGGTAGCTGAAATTCTAAAAGCCAATGGAAACAAGGTGATTAAGACTCAGGTGATCAATGACCGAGGGATCCACATTTGTAAGAGCATGCTTGCGTGGGAAAGATTCTCTCCTTTAAATGAAAGGGGAGAGAGAGAAACTCCACAGAATACGGGAATGAAAGGGGATAAGCTGGTTGGAAAATATTATGTCGAATTTGACAAGCAGTTCAACGCAGAAGCGAAATCATTCATTCAAAAATGGGAGAAAGGGGATTTTTCAGATGTTAACGAAGACGTAAAGTCTGAATTTTTGAGACTTACGGCTGCGAAGGAAGGAAAGGATGAAAAGGCAGTTAAAGGATTGGATGATAAGATCAAGGATCTTGCGAAGAATCAAACTTCTATTCTGAGAGATGCAAAGGAAATGCTGATCAAATGGGAGGCAAGAGATCCTGAGATCTACCTGTTGTGGACTACCATGAACGGTTGGGTATATGAAGGATTTGAGTCGACATACAAAGCAATGGGTGTAGATTTTGATAAGCTATACTATGAGTCGGATACTTATTTGCTTGGAAAGGATATCGTTGTTGAAGGACTGGAAAAGGGTATTTTTTATCAGAAAGAGGATGGATCGGTTTGGATCGATCTGACAAACGAGGGTCTGGATGAAAAACTTGTTCTTAGATCGGATGGTACTGCTGTGTACATGACTCAGGATATCGGTACTGCAGTTGATCGATTCAAAGATTATCCGGATCTCAATGGTATCATTTATACAGTTGGGAACGAACAGGACTATCACTTTAAAGTGTTGTTTTTGATCCTTAAGAAAATGGGGTATGCCTGGGCCGACAACTGTATGCATTTGTCCTACGGAATGGTAGACTTACCGACCGGTAAAATGAAGTCAAGAGAAGGTACTGTCGTTGATGCAGATGATCTCATGGCTGAAGTCGTTGAAAAGGCTACAGAAATGACTAAAGAGAGAGGTCATCTTGATGGAATGACGGAGCAGGAGAAGGAGCATTTGTATACATTGATTGGAATGGGTGGATTGAAGTACTATCTTCTGAAAGTCGACCCAAAGAAAAGGATGATGTTCAATCCGGAGGAATCCATTGAGCTGAACGGGAATACGGGTCCCTTTATTCAATATGCTCATGCTCGAATCCAGAGTCTTTTGTCTAAGTCTGGTGTAAAAGATTTCAATTCAAAGATCAATGTTCGAACGATTGGACATGAAGAACAGGAATTGATCAAGCAATTAGAAGAATTTCCATCTGTTATTGGTGAGGCCGCCGATACGATGTCGCCTGCTTTAATTGCGAATTATACTTTTGAATTAGTTAAGTTGTATAATAGCTTTTATCAGAGTGTGAATATCCTGAATGAAACAGATGAAGATGTTCGCTATATGCGATTGGTGTTGAGTAAAAACGTTGCCAAAGTGATCAGATTAGGAATGGTTTTACTGGGGATTCAGGTGCCTGACAGGATGTGATCAATAAAAGATCAATTCTCCCTTTCCTTCATTTCCCAGATTAGTAATATTCCCGGGAACTCCTTTTACCCGGATGTTTCCACTATTACTGATCTTATATTGAAGGTTGTTGCAAATATCAAGGATGACATCACCTTTTGTATTGCTTTCCACAATGGCCGTTTCTTGTTGTAGAGAGGTTGCATCTATTTGCAAGAGGGCGTATGTCCAGCACTTGAAGACCGTAGCGCTTCCGCTGAGGGTAATTTTACCGCCACAAGGGAAATTATTCCACGTATAGAACGTATTGCAGTTCACGTCGATATCTGCTTCATTTACCTTTCCAGCCATGATTAATCCAAGCTCGTCTCCCTGCCAGGTATTTGTGGTTTTCAAGAAGCATGTTTCGTCCAGATAGATCTTGCAGAGGGATTTTACATGGATCGTTAGAATAATGCGATTGTTTTTAGGCCTTAGCCATGCCGATCCACCCTTACTGGAAAAGACCAGCTCATCTCCGATTAATTCCCAGTGAACACCTTCCAATAACTTAGGATGTCCACTCATCTCTACATAATTGAAAGTATCCTGCACCAATAAAATATCGAATCTGTCAATAAATCTGAGGGAAGTGAATTCAGGCAGTTCTGATTCAACAAGAATTTTCTTCTCCTTCGAACAAGAAAGAATTACTGAGACGATTATGAATGCAAGAATGAACCTCATAGTTAAAAGTAATATCCCATTCCAAATTCAGGATAATCCAAAATGTGAAGATGTGATTTCATGGAAATATGCACTAATAAATGATCATTGATCTTGTATCTGACAATTCCACGATTATAGAATTGACGATTGTCGACCTTGTTGGTTAAAAGAAAATAGTGGCCTTCCTGAAGAATAAAACTGAATTTGTCAAAAGCGATTTCCTGTGAAAAGTGTATTCCGGTCCTAAAATCATTTTCAGGATGATATGTTGGTTTCCCAGGCAGACTCATTTCGGTTTTGGTGGATGAATCATAGAACAGATCCAAACCTCCACCAATTCTGAATTTATAGGATAAATGTCTTTTGTATTCTGCTGATACCGACGAGGTGAAATAAATGGTAGATTGTAATGCCCTGGTGTGTTTACCACCGGCAGCGTATATAAAAGCAAACTCATTTTTGTCTTTGTGCTTTTCAATTTCATGCGAAGTCACTGCTTTTGGTGGTTTCAGAAATCGATTTACTCCAGTGTAAAGGGTGAATGTATTGATGCCAAGATTTGGTTCGGCCATATTTGCGTTAGAGAAATGAGAAAATGACAGCCCAAGGTTTATGCCTGTTCTTTCTGTAAGGAAATAAGACGCTCCCATCTTGTAATTAAAGTGGATGTTCAGCCCAGAACCAACGGCAACATTGAGGTAATTTTCATTGACATCGAAGTGTTTCGTTGCCCATCCCAGTCCTAGTCCAAATTGACTGTTCAATTGAAATTTGGATTTGTTGATGAGGTGAGTTTGAAAAAAACCATACAATGCTATTTCATGACCAAAAATATCTCGGTTTCCCAGAGAAGAATAGGCAGCAGTTACACCTACTACAGGATATTTATAGAGTTGTTCCCAGAACGACCTTCCATAGAGTTGCTTTTGAAACGATATCTCACCTGAATAAATGAAATTATCTACATACTGATTGGAAAGCTGGTATTCAGGTATTGTAGCACCGAAATGGAAATCTCCACGCAATAACCAGTTACCTTTGTAATCTTCTTGGGAAGAGGACTGATGAGGTAATGCTGAATAAAGAACAGCCGTGAAGAAAAAAATCCAATGTTTCATTCAGTTGTAAAAATACTTGAAGCAATAGAAAATTCAATGGAATGTTGGCATAATAAATTTATTGCTATCTTTGCACCGTCGAAAGTCGACTACATAAAAATGATTTAATAGAATATTGGCATGTATTTAAATTCAGAAAAGAAAAAAGAGATCTTCGCAAAACACGGTGGAGCTGCAACAAACACAGGTTCATCAGAAGCGCAGATCGCATTGTTCTCTTACAGAATCAGTCACTTGACTGAGCACCTTAAGAAGAACAGAAAAGATTACGGTACTCAAAGAGCTCTTCAATTATTGGTTGGTAAGCGTAGAAGCTTGCTTGACTATTTGAAGAATAAAGATATCGAGCGATACAGAGCGATCGTGAAGGAATTAGGACTACGTCGTTAATTCGTTCAAATTTTATTGGAGGGGGCAATCGAACAAGTTCGGCTGTCCCTTTCTTTTTTAAAAAGTTCGGGTAACTAAAAATTGGAATTAGTAAGAATATGAATATAGGAACAAGAAAGTCAATTATTACCGGAGGTAAAGAAATTACCGTAGAGACAGGTAAATTGGCAAAACAGGCAGATGGGTCTGTTGTAGTAAGAATGGGGGATACAATGTTGCTTGCAACAGTAGTATCTGCTCCAGATGCAAAGGAAGGAGTAGATTTTCTTCCGCTAACAGTTGATTACAGAGAAAAGTATGCTGCGGCAGGACGTTTTCCTGGAGGTTTTTTCAGAAGAGAGGCTAGACCTTCAGAATCTGAAATTTTAGTTATGCGATTAGTAGACAGAGCACTTCGTCCACTATTTCCAGATGATTACCATGCGGAAGTACAGTTGATGATCCAGTTATTGTCTTATGATGGTGTGAACAATCCGGATGCCCTTTGTGGTTTGGCTGCATCTGCGGCGATCGCAGTTTCAGACATTCCATTCAATGGACCAATGTCAGAAGTACGTGTAGGTAGAGTAAACGGTCAGTGGATCGTTAACCCTACAATGCAGGAAATGGAAAATGCGGATGCTGACATGATGATCGCGGGTACTGCGAAAGACATCAACATGTTGGAAGGAGAGTTCAAGGAAATCTCTGAAGAGGAAATGGTTGAGGCGATCAAGATCGCTCATGCTGCAATTAAAGAACAGTGTCAGTTCCAGTTGGATTTGGCAGCTGAGATTCCAACAGCAAATCCAAAGAGAGAATACAGCCATGAAGTTCATAATGATGAAGTGAAGGCGAAAGTATACGAACTTGCAATGGAAAAGTGCAAGGATGTTGCTAGAATGGGACTAGCGAATAAGTCTAAGCGATCTGAGTTATTTGATGCGATCAAAGAAGAAGTGAAAGCAAATTTCACTGAAGAGGAACTGGCAGAAGTAGGTGGATTCATTTCTATTTACTTTTCAGAAGTTAAGAAGAAGGCAGTTCGTTGGGTGATGTTACATGAAGGGAAGCGTCTTGATGGAAGAAAGTTCGAAGAAATTCGTCCGATCTGGTCTGAGATCGATTACCTACCATGTGTTCACGGTTCTTCGATCTTCACGAGAGGTGAAACTCAATCATTGACAACACTTACGTTGGGAGGTAAAATGGATGAGCAGTTGATCGATGGAGCAACTTTCCAGGGAACTGAGAAATTTATGCTGCATTACAACTTCCCTCCATTCTCTACAGGAGAGGCGAAGCCACTGAGAGGTACTTCAAGAAGAGAAATTGGTCACGGAAACCTTGCTTTGAGAGCGATCAAGCCGGTTCTTCCTGAGAATTACCCATATACGATCCGTTTGGTTTCAGATATCCTTGAATCAAATGGTTCATCTTCAATGGCAACAGTTTGTGCGGGTACATTGGCGTTGATGGACGGTGGTGTTCCAATCACTGCGCCAGTTTCGGGAATTGCAATGGGATTGGTTGCCGACGATGGTAAATTTGCCGTATTGTCTGATATCTTGGGTGATGAAGATCACTTGGGAGATATGGACTTTAAAGTAACAGGTACTGCGAAAGGAATCACTGCATGTCAGATGGACATCAAAGTAGACGGTCTTCCGTATGAAGTATTGATGCAAGCATTGAATCAGGCTAAAGCAGGTAGAATCCACATTTTAGGAAAGATCACAGAAACGATAGCTCAACCAAATAGCGATCTTAAGTCATTTGTTCCTAGAATTGAGGCATTTGAAGTTCCTAATGAAGTGATCGGTGCGATCATCGGGCCTGGAGGAAAGATCATTCAGACGCTACAGAAGGAAACGAAGACAACGATCACAATTGAAGAACTTCCAAGTGGTAATGGAAATGTACAGGTGATGTCGAATAACGCTGATGATATGAAAGAGGCGATTCGCAGAATCAAAATGATCGCATTCCCTCCACAAGTTGAAGAAGGTGTTGAATACGAAGGAAAAGTGAAATCTGTGAAAGATTTTGGATGTTTCGTTGAGATCCTTCCTGGTACAGACGGGTTGATCCATATTTCAGAATTCTCTTGGGAGAAAGTGGCAAAAATGGAAGACGTTTGTAAAGAAGGAGATGTGCTGAAGTTCAAAGTAGTTGGTAAAGATCCAAAAACGAAAAAGTGGAAGCTTTCAAGAAAAGTTCTTCTTCCAAGACCGGAAAGACAGGAGAACGCAGAGGCTCCTAAAGAATCATAAGTAGAATGGGCGACTTTTTGTCGCCCATTTTGTTTTCACAATTCGTCGTTTAAATCTTTGAGAATGAAGATTCAAGAACGATGCACAATTTTTTAATTTTAATAAAAAAAAGATATGGCAAGTAAGCGATCAATCAAGAGAGATCTGAATAATATGGTTTTCGATGTTGTGGACGAGTGTTTCATGGCAATGATGATGAATGATAAAAACAGTGCTGATGCAGATAAACTAATTGATGAAGCAGCAGATTTTCAAGATGAAATGCTGGCAAAGATCAATGGTGCAAAGTCTAAGGCAGACTATAAAGTGATCAGAGAAAAAATGGAAGAGGCAGCTATCGATTTCGTGAAGAAGTTGAATAAAATGGCCTAATTGCAATCGATTATTTTGAAAGCGGACTTTGTCCGCTTTTTTTATAACCTTTAAGCTATGAACAACTGGAAATCCCTTTTGCTAGGAGCAAGTGTTTTTGTCTTTCTTCTAATTCTCTTTTTAACGGGAGGAAAAAATCCAATGTGGAGCTCAATCGCATTGGGTGGTTTGATGATCTTTTTATGGGTTTTCGAATTAATTCCAATCTATGTGACCGCATTATTGCCCTTGGTGTTAGCGGTACCTTTGGGAGTCTTGGAAACAGGTGATCTGGCCAAATCGTATGGTAATAACAATGTGTATTTGTTTTTTGGAGGATTCGTTCTTGCTTTAGCTTTGGAGAAATGGAATATTCACGAACAAATAGCACGTGGGATCATCAATTTTGTCGGAAAATCTAAAAGTAGAATTCTCTTTGGGTTTTTGATCAGTACCGGGGTGCTCAGTATGTGGATCTCAAACACAGCAACAGCGCTGATGATGCTTCCGATGGCAACTGCTGTTATACATTCAATGCCAGCAGAAGAAAGAAAAGGGAAGTTTTCTCTTTTCTTACTTTTAAGTGTGGCATACGCCGCCAGTGTGGGAGGAATGGCAACATTAGTTGGTTCTCCTCCAAATATGCAGATGAAAAGCATCCTTGAGCAGAATTACGGTCTCAACATTGATTTCTTTCATTGGATGAAGATTGCTTTGCCTATCAGTATTCTAATGTTACTTGCGATCTATGGGTTCTTTTATTTCATGATGGGTGCGGAAAGGAAAAGTAACTCTCATTCGTTTGAGATCCATAAACAAAAATGGACAAAGGATCAGATCATTGTGCTTACTGTTTTTCTTGCTGTGGTAATCATGTGGTCATTTAAAGATCTTTTTGAGGATTTTGGATTGAAATACAAGGATGAAGGTCCTGCAATATTAGGAGCGATTTTGTTATTCATACTCCCTTCCTCAACTAAAAAACCATTTCTTGTTTGGAAAGACACAGAAAAATTGCCGTGGGGTATCCTTCTGTTATTCGGTGGTGGGTTGGCGCTAGCTGCTATGTTGGAACAAAATGGGGTGATTACGGAATTGACGACTACCTTTAGGCAATTCAGTGATTATCCGGTTTGGATACTAATCGGGATACTGGTGACCATAGCCATTTTTGCTACTGAGATCATGTCAAATTTGGCCTTGGTAACGATCTTTATTCCATTGATCGCGGCTTTTGCAACTGAATCAAATATTGATATCCTTCAATTGTGTTTGCCAATAACGATGGCTGCAAGTTGTGCATTTATGTTACCTGTAGGGACTCCACCAAATGCAATCGTATTTTCATCTGGTCAAGTTAAGATCAGTGATATGGCGAGGTACGGATTCGTATTAAATGTGATAGGTGTACTGCTGGTCAGTGTGATCAGTATCCTATTTCTCTAAAAGAAAAAAGGCTGACCACTGGTCAGCCTTTCCTATGTTTAAAAAACTTTACTTCTTGACGAATTGCGTTACAATTGGTAATGCTGCTGCATCATAGAATCCAATATAGTAATTGCCGGCGGCTATCTTTTTACTCAAAGAAACTTGATGATCAACTTTACCGTTCACAACAGGTAAATTGAATTCTGAAACGACTTGTCCAGCCATGTTAAAGATCTTGGCATTGACATTTGTTCCCAATACGCCATCAATAACAATATTCAATTCTCCATCAGTAGGATTAGGGTATAGTGAAACTAAAAGCAGAGATTGTTCTTCCAATCCTGTTGTTGAAGCAACAACCACACTTGTTTGGCTAATACAACCATTATTGTCTTGAACATATGCCGTATAAGTACCTGGAGTTAATCCGGTAAACAAAGCACCACTTTGATAGTTCGTTCCATCGATGCTATACTGATATGGGGAGTTACCACCTGTTCCTGTGATCGTTATCGTGCCGTCATTACCACTTGATGGAGTACCCGCTGCACTGGCGTTTACTTGTGTAGGTTCAGTAACCGTTGTGTTGAATGTAGATACACATCCATTATTATCCTGAACATAAACCGTGTAAGAACCAGGTGCTAATCCGGTAATCAGGTTACTTGATGAATAATTCGTTCCATCAATGCTGTAATTGTATCCAGGTGTCCCACCTGAAGCAGAAATAGTGATCTGACCGTCATTTGCTCCCTTGCAATTTACAGCAATTGGTATTGCATTCACATTCAGAGATGCCGGTTCATTCAATACAATAGATGTAGAACCTTCACAACCGTTTTGATCTTTTACAATTACATTATACGTATTCGCTGAAAGACCATTAAAAACATTGCTGGACTGGAAGTTGGTTCCATCGATTGAGTAGGTGTATGACGGGGATCCTCCAGATGCAGCGATAGAAAAACTTCCATTTGCATCGCCATTACATAAAATTGGTGAAGCCAGACCTGCAACAGCATCTACCGTTGTATTATTACTAAGTGTAACAGAACCTGAGCCAGCGCATCCTGATCCATCTGTTACAGTATAGTTATACGTCCCTACCGATATGCCAGTAAAAATTCCACTTGACTGTGGAGCGCCTCCGTCAAAAGTGAAAGTGTAAGGGGCTGTACCACCTGTAGGTAAAACAGTGATCTGACCATCATTACCTGGTGAACACGAAGGTTGATTATTGACATTCGCAGATACTGATAAACTTCCAGAACCTGTAGTGATCGATAGAGAAGCCAGATCATTACAAATCACGTCATCTGGGGTTGTACCATTAACTCCAGTAGAATTGAAGTTTACCGTATTGGCACCTGCTCCAAGACCTGATACGTTGATATAGATCGTATCAATATCTCCTGTACTTGAAAGTTGTGAAGACGTGTAGTTTTCAGTAGAAGCAGTTCCGCCATTCACATCCCAATCGATTGTTCCTGAAGTGATCGAACCGGTTCCCTTATTTTGTATTACTACACCAACAATTGTAGCAGAACCACAGATCGTTCCTGGTGTTTGCTGGAAAACTTCGATGATTCCAGCGTCTGAAGCTGGCGGGTCCATTTGAAATGAACTGATGTTCGTACGGATTGCATTGGACGCTTCCATGTAAACACCAGTGAAATAGAATACACTGTCATTATACGGATCGATAGACAAATGGTGGTAATCACCCCATCTTGTATTTGATGTTCTTGAAGATAATCCTTGCTTAATGGTCGTCTCAGGAACTGTCATTTCTCCTAACGGATCACATGCTCTTCTTCCCGTAAACTTGATGGAAGGGAAGTCTCCTGCAGTTTGACTTGAAGTGGAGTAGGCCATCATGATGTTTCCGTCCTCATCCATGTTAATCCCTGGCATCCATCTATTCGTGGTTCCTGGGGCATATGTACCTTCCTGATACAATGACCAGTTTCCTAGTGATCCTGCATCTCTTCTTATTTCAGCCCATCTGATACCCGCTCGGTTTGTTCCGGATACATCGGTTGCCCAGGCAAGAACAATTGCCTGATGATCATTGAAAACTCTCATTGGAGCCTTGTACATTACAGTCTCTCTCAAAGGGTCAAGATCCTGATTTGGACTTGCTGTTGGTTGCTGAATGCAAGAAAAAGATGTAAGACCACAAAGGTCAGAGTCGAATTCTGTAACGGCGATATCCTGAATTTTGGCCACCGTCGCTGAGTTACCACCCCAGTTGATTGTCATTTCCCACAATTCGATCCAGTCATTTGTTGCACTGTCAGGTGTACCGTTTGAATGAGACTCATCATCGCGATGTCTTACAAACAATGGTTTCATCCCAGTTGGCGCAGCGTTATCTCCTTCCAGATCGACTGGAGTGATCGATTGAAATCCGAAACCGTTCAACGAATAACCAATATCAACCCCAATAAATGGAGAGGTTGTTCCTGCTAGAAGATTACTTAATCGCATAGCATAAACCGTGGGAGGTCCTCCCTCATTTGTAGAAACAACTAACGCATCATTCGATTCAACAATGGCGTATTTAGGGTAATCGGGGAAGCTTGGACATGTGAATTGGTAAGTGTAATAAGCACCTTGTGGATTACTGGTTTGAGAAACGTGTACCAACAATTTGTTCCCACTTGAGGAGAATTCAGTTAAGAACCATCGTTGTGCCGATTTGTGATAAAGTACGATTGGGTCTCCTAAGCCTGATGGGCCTCCAAGCGTTTGCATGGTTAAGGTACCTGTAATTGCAGCTCCAGTGTTTTTATTGAAGATCTTGTATGTTCCTCCACCTCCGCTGTTCGTTCCCTGGATGTAATATTGGTTATCTGCATCACCAGAAGGGTCAGGAGGGGAAATACTTGCACCTATTCCCTGGACTTGCCAGTTCAGAGTCGCAGTAGATACCTTTTCCTGATTTTCATGTTGCTGCCATACCCAGTCAGGGTAGTGAGTTGGCTGAATATCTACCTCATACAATTCTTTACCCTTGAAATTGGGTTTGATCACATCCTTTGATCCTTTCGGTTCAATGTGAGGTACCAATTTGCTTTCGGTTGGGGAGAAATAACCGTAGAAAGTAGAAGTTTGAGCTTGGGCCAAAAAGGAAAAGCCCATAGCCATTGCGGCTAATGTCAAGTTCTTTTTCATAGTTTGATTTTACAGTTTAGCACACCAATTTACAAAAAAAAAGGCTGACCCAATAGGCCAGCCTTTTTTAGTTCAAATTTGTATTAATGCTTGACAACCAACTTACGAGTTGTCTCAAATGATCCATCTTTCAAGATAACATTATAGATTCCGTTTGCAGGATCCTTAATTGTGATCTCTTTGCTTGTTTCACCTGATACATTAGAAACCTTTTCTTCGTGAACAAGTCTACCAGCTTCATCATAAACTTTGATCTCGTAATCCTTTGTAATTACAGCATCAAATGAGATGAAGAATGTACCATTGTTTGGGTTTGGATAAACATTGAAAGGAAGGTTTTCCAATTCATTAATGCCAAGACCACTAACTGTATACGTCACAGACGATGCAGAAGAACAACCATCCGCTGTAGTTATAACAGTGTAATTACCATTTGCTGTAGGAACATAAGTTTGACTTGTTGCTCCTGCGATTGGCGAACCGTTAAGGTACCATTGATTACCAGATGCTGCACTAGAAGTCAATGTTCCAGCGTTATTCGTAATCGTTGGAGTGGATGGTGCAGGGGTAACCGTTACAGTTACAGGTGAAGAAGTAACAGACGTTGGGTTAATACAGTTTGCATTTGACGTAAGTGTCACAGTAACCGTACTACCATTCGTCAAAGACGATGTAAGCAATGTTGAAGAATTCGTCCCAGCATTACTTCCATTTACTTGCCACTGGTATACAGGGCTTGATCCTGCATTGGTAGAGGCCGCAATGAAAGATGCATTGGCTCCTTCACAAATTGTTGTTGTTCCTGAAACTGAAACAGCAGGAGAGGAGTATTGCGTTACAGTTGTTGTAATAGAGTTTGAGGTCGCAGGGTTATTAGTAGCCCCAGGTAAATTCGATGTCATTTGACAAGATACAATGTCACCAGTATTCAGTGTTGTTGTCGTAAAAGTGGACATTGTCTCACCTCCTACAGGAGAACCATTGATATACCATTGATAGGTAGGAGAGGTTCCACCATTTGTTGGAGACGCCGTGAACGTCACACTTTCACCAGCACAGATAGCATTGTTTGCGTCACTTGAAGTAATTGAAACGTTCGCTGTAGTAGCAGTCATTAGCATGAATGAGTATACTTGTGTCTTCTTTGGATTAGTGCTGGTTCCTCCACACCATTCTCCAGTATGCCAGAAAGTACTTCCATCAGGATCTAATGAAGTGTGAGAATAATCACCCCATCGATTACCACCATACCAAGATGTAGGCTGAGAAACAGTTCCTGTTGTTGCCATTGTCTCTGCAACTGTAAGTTGGTTTAAAGGATCGCTCGCTAATCTTGCTGCATACGCCAAACTTGGGTATACTGTTGAAGATCCGGATTTTGCATAACACAACGCTATGTTACCATAATCATCCATGGCAATGGATCCAATCCAACGATAGTATGAGTCAGGTGTGTAAATAGACTGCTGGTAAACCGACCATGTACCTGTTGTCTGATCTTGTCTTAACTCGACCCACATGATACTTCTTTGACTTGCGCTTATTTTTACACCCCAATTCATCACTACTGAATTGTATCCAGTCCACTTTCTGTATTGAGCACGATAAGTGGCAACTCCTCCAATTCCATCAAGCTTCTGAGTTGTTCCCGGTTGAGCAATATCATTCCATTGATTGTTGTATGATCCGTCAAAAGAAGAAGTTGGTAATGTGGTAAGTAGATTCACGGATAGTGTAGGCGTTGTAGGTACCCAATTTACTGTAGCATTATAGATTTTCACGCCATCAATATTTCCACCTCCCCAGGCATTATCAGTATAATAAAAGATAGGACAAGGTGTTCCTGCTGTTGGAAGGTCAGTACCATCTGCGTCTCCCGGAAGTGGACAGAAAAATCCATTACCTGAAGCAGTAGGTGTGTAAGCAGAATATACTGAACGAGCAGTCGGTGATCCTGCCAACATTGCTGTTCTTTCAAATGCAAATAATTTTTGAGACGATTGATTAGAAGTCATGTAATAGGCATCTCCCCAGATCGAAAATTTCAAATAATCCGGGAATTGGGGTGATGTATAGGTGTATGTATAATATGAACCTAGCGGATCACTTGTTGCCGAGATCGCGATATAGATTTTGTTACTACTTCCAAATTGTGCAAGAAACCATCTATCAGCGAAACGATCATACATGACGATTGGATCTCCCATGTTTCCAGTTGAAGGTGTCCATAACGTTCCCAATGTAAATGTAGCCACTGTTGTTCCTGTAGCTTTATTAATAACTCTAACTGGAGTTGCATTAATAGCTTGAAGGTAATATGTTGTACCTGCGGCACCTGACGGGTCATGAGGTGCGCTATTCGCAGCCTGTCCAGGTACGTTTATTCTCTGTGGAGGTCCAGGACGAGTTCCAGGTTCAGTTTGAAAAAGTGAAGGATCATTTCCATAAGCTTCGCCATGTTCTTCAACATTAAATTCAAAATGCTGAGGTTCACGATACTTAGATCTCTTGTCAGATTCTTTAAGGTGTTCTTTGCGATGTTCACGGATTACCTTTTTTACGTTGACTGGGTTTTCCTCGATCAATTCACGAAGTGGGCGAGTTACAGCAAAGTGTTCACAAGTGATAACTGTACTTTCTGTAGACTCTTGTGCAAATGCGAAATTGTAAAGGAACAAAAAGGCAATTGCCGATAAACGGAGAGTTTGTTTCATAAATGTTAGTTTTAGCAAGACACTAAATTTAGAAAAAAATAGCTATCATTAAGATATTTTTTGTTAACAGTATTAAATGAAAATACTCCTCTCTCCAGCAAAGTCAATCGATACCTCCAAGGTGGAGAAAATATATAATTCTTCGTCACCCGGATTTTTAAAAGAAACGAATCAATTGGTGTCTAAGCTCAGAAAGATGAACGCTATGAAACTTTCAAAGCTGATGAGTATCTCCAAAGATCTCGCGGAGCTCAATGTAATGAGATACAAGAACTACAAGGATCCTTTGGTCCAAAGCGAAGAAGTTGTTCCTTCTATTTTAGCCTTTTCAGGAGAAGTCTATCGAGGGTTGGATGCGCATCATCTCTCTGAAAAAGAACTGATCAGTAGTAATGAAAAGATAAGGATCCTATCTGGTTTGTACGGGATTTTAAAACCAATGGATCTATTGTATCCTTATCGGCTCGAAATGGGTACGAAGTGGGAGGTTAGTCCAAAATGTAAAAATTTATATCAATTCTGGAGTAAGAAGGTAACACAGCAGCTAAAATCAGAATTGGATAAAGAAGAGGTGATCGTGAATCTTGCTTCGAATGAATACTTTAAAGTGATTGATCGCAAACTAATTAAGAACAAGATCATTACTCCGGTTTTCAAAGAATTTAAAAACGGAGAATATAAAATTGTGATGATGTATGCGAAACATGCGAGGGGAGCTATGGCTAGATGGCTGATTCAGAACGAAATATCAGATGTAGAAGAGTTAAAAAACTATCAAGTCGACGGATATTTGTTTGACGAAAACCTCTCCAACGATTCCGAATGGGTTTTTACACGTTGATTAACTGATATTGAGTCCAATCAAATTCAATATTGCCCTCGGAATTGTTTCTTTAATTAGCCTGCTTTTCGGTAACGTAAATTGGTTACAGTCTGTTCCTTTATGGGTGTTGGGATTGTTCTTTACGGTACTCTATATTGCCGATTTTTGGGCATTTTTATTTAAGATCAGAATTGCAAGAATTCGACAAATAGTGGAAGTAACAAAAGGGAATGTTTTAACTCGTCATTTTATCCCTGAAGATCCGGGATGCATGATCATGTATGCATTCATTATGCGATTGGTGATTAGGTTTTCATTCATGTTGTTGGCTTTATTTTCTTTTTCTGGTGATTTATCTGGTGACCTGCCGAATTGGGCTATCGTTTTTGTAATTCTCGTTACACTTTTCGAAGTCTTCAATTTAATGTATTCCATGTTTGAAACTCGAATCTTCAAAATGAACAAAGAGGACGATTCGGAAAAAGAAGAGGATGAATATTGGGAAGAAGAGTTCAAATGGAGGGAAAAAAGTTTGAAAATTCTTAAGGATCCTAGGACACCACTTAAAGAAACAATCGCTGTAATCGCTTTGTTATTGACCGGATTTGTTACTACGATAGCATTCTGGGATCAGGCAAACGGTGATTTTATTTCATTTATTATTCGTTCTGCCAGAGAAGGGGAGTCACCTTATTTTGTGATTCCTATGATCCTGATCTCGAGCTTTGTACTTTGCCTATTCTTTTTAATTCCAGTTCGTCTCGCCTTTTGGGTAGAAGAATATTTAAAAGCTGACGAGAAGCACGAAAAAAGGAAATACCGTTGGTCTATTTTCTTTGCTGGAGTAATGATCACTGGACCTACCTTACTGCAATTGATAAAAAGTTACGTGTTGTAATTTTCTGATTTTTCAAGAATATCCCAGGTATGGTCGGCAAGAAGTTTTACGGTCGCGACCCATTCGAAGGATTTTTTTGATCTTCCCCATTGATCAGGCGCTATCAGTGAAAGGAGGTATGACGAATCTTCTTTTTGATAAAGGTGATAAGTATGATTGATCAAAGGTTCGAAGCGCATTTCAGCTTGATAGATAAATTCGGAAATTGACTTTCTGTCATTTAGCTTTTTTGCCTGTTCAGCCAGTAATTGCATTTGTTCATAAATCTGGTTGAGTTGCAGATCAGTTTGGTGTTCCATTGCAGACAAAGCCCTCCCTTTCACCTTACCCTGATCTTCAGGCTTAACCAGCGCGCTACCTGCATGATGGGGGTACTCCAGCGAATGCGGATTCTCAGTAATCTTGTCTGGATCAATTGGGTTCTGAAATTCTTCTTTTGCCATCACTACTTGAACACTTAAATATACAAATTGTTCCTGTTGATCTTTATCCAGTTATCGATAACCTGAAGCACCTTTTGCTTTTGTTCCAAATGGGGAAGATGACCTGCATGTTCTATGAATATCAGATCACACTGAGTCTTTACATTTTCTTGGATAAGCTCCATTTGCTTTTGGGTGCCGTATTGATCTTTTTCCCCTTGCATCACAAGAACAGGACAGTTTATATTCCCAATATCCAAGCAGATATCCCAATTCCTGAATTCATCGCTTTTCCAGGTATTCGCCCATGCAAAAAACAAGGTCTCCGTTTTTTCTCCGTGAAAATCGTTCAAACGAGCAAGCTTTCCCTGTTCAAATGCCAGCAAGGCAGGAGCGATACCTGCTATGGTCTCTGGTTCGTTGATCACATGAGCTGCAATAGTCACAACAGCGGCGACTTGTTCTGGGAATTTAGATGCATACAATAATGCGATCGAGCCTCCATCCGAATGTCCGACAAGGATCAGCTTATGATCAGGTGAGAAGATCTCTTGAATGAAGGCCTTTAGTTCTTCGTATGCATATCGATGAAGATAATCTGCTTTTCGTTCTTCCACTAATGGAGCAGATTGACCATGTCCCTGTCGCTCGTAGATAATCCCATCCAAATTCAATGTTGAACAGAGGTCTGCTGGGAAGGATTTCCATTGGGGGATAGAACCCAATGCTTCATGGAGAAATAAAACAACCAGTTTTTCTGAGGCGGGCTCCGTAACACGGATCGACTCGTAGTGTAAAATTGTGTTATTTATGGTACAGTATGGCATAAAAAAAGGGATCATTCGATCCCTCATATTTTATCGTGAG
>SBFR01000034.1 GCA_006227105.1 Bacteroidota bacterium | reverse complement strand
CGTGAGGTGGAAATGCAAAAAATGGAAGTTTAATGAACGAATTCAAGAGAAACGATAATGAAGCACCATTGGGTTCGATCATTGATAAGCTCATGAAGGCTTACGGTTTCGAGAAAAAGCTCAAGGAGTTGGATGTCATTGATGCATGGCCAGATTTAATGGGTAAAGCTGTTGCACATCGAACCAAAAGTCTAAAGATCAGAAACAAGGTTCTCTACATATCAATGGATTCATCAGTTATGCGTGATGAGCTACTGCATGGGAAAAGCATAATTATCCAACGCGTAAACGAATTTGCAGGAACTGAGTTAATTACGGACATCTGGTTTGGGTAGGCCTTTTTGTGAATAACTCATTTTCAGTCTGTTGACATTTTTTAACAGGAGCATTGGTTGGTTGAGGCTATCTTTGCAACCATGAAATTTTCAATCTTATTTCTTTTTACGTTTATGACAATTGGCTATTTCGCTCAGGTTACGGCAGTGAGAGACAAGGCTGATTATCCGTTTTGGTTATACTTACCTTCTGACAGTATTTTAAAGAATAACCCACCAGTTTTGATCTTTCTGCATGGAAAAAGTCTTTCGGGAACAGATCTGGAAAGAGTAAAGAGATATGGAGTGATCCATGAAATAGAAAAAGGAAGGTCAGTACCTGGAATCGTTATTGCGCCACAAACTCCGGTTGGAAAAGGTTGGGATGCGGATAAGGTTCTTTCAGTTTTAAAGTATATACAGTCTGAATACAACACAGATACGAATAGAGTGTATGTTGCTGGAATGTCAATGGGAGGGTACGGAACATTGCGTTTTGTAGGAGCTTATCCGGAAGTCGTAGCGGCTGGAGTTGCACTCTGTGGAGGAGGGAATACGACAGATGGATGTGATCTTGCCAGTGTTCCTCTTTGGATCCAGCATGGTAATCTTGATCGTGCTGTGCCTATTTCGGAATCAGAGAAGATCGTTAAAGCGATCAAAGATTGTAATGGCGGAAAGAATCTAATTTACACTGAAGTGAAAGGTGCTGACCATGGTGATCTTGAAAAAGTATTCCGTACCGACGAAATGTACGATTGGTTGTTCAGCTTTAGAAAAGATGCAGAAGCAGTTTTAGAATCTGTTATCGAAGAGCCAGAGAAAAAATAGCCTATTTATTGTGATGTGGTGGTAAGGCCGTTGGTACCTTAGTCACTCTGTCATGAAGGACAATGCTTCCAGTTACAGCAACATTCAGCGAAGAATTTCCCGGTATTTTAATGATGTAATGGCATTTTTCAAGTACTTCCTTGGGTAAACCATCATCTTCAGCTCCCAGTAAATAGATGGCTCTCTTTGGATGATCGAATTCGTGTAGGAATTGAGCGTCCTCCGTAATCTCAACACCGACAAGTCGGCAATCATGTGGAATGTTGTTCGTTAGATCTTCGAAAGTGTCGTAATGAAAAAGAGGAATTCGTGACCAGGTCTTAACGACATCTGAACTTTGTTTTTTGTATTTTTTTCCAACAGTGAAAATGTATGCGGCTCCAAGGACAAATGCCGAACGCCAAAGAGTCCCGATGTTATGCTCCGTCTTTCCTTTGTATACACCAATGGCACAATAACCTTCTGTATTCTTTGTCTTCACAGGCTAAATTTGGGAATAAACTTTCACTCCTCGTGAATAATGAGGAACTTTACAAAAAAAACAACATGGAATTTCTTGATCCAGCACTCGATGAATATGTAGTCTCCCACAGTGAGGTTGAGCCAGCTTGCTTGCATGAATTAAATAGAAAAACGCATTTGCAGGTGATGCAGCCAAGGATGTTAAGTGGTCATTTTCAAGGAAGGCTCTTGAGTATGTTGTCTCACATGATCAAGCCCAAGAGAGTATTGGAGATAGGCACATACACCGGTTATTCAGCGCTTTGTTTTGCAGAAGGATTGGTCGAGGGAGGAAAAGTCATTACAATTGATGTGAATGAAGAGCTGGAGGAAATGGTAACCGAATTTATCGGAAAGTGTGGAATGGAAGGACGAATTGAGAATATCATTGGTGATGCTGCGGAGATCATTCCAGAACTTGACGAAGAATTTGACATTGTTTTCATTGATGCAGACAAAAAGAATTATTGCCTTTATTATGATCTTGTTTTCGATAAGGTTAAAAAAGGAGGTTATATCATTGCTGACAATGTTCTTTGGTCGGGCAAGGTCCTATTGGCAGATGATGAGTTAGATCGGGAAACATTGGTGATCAAGGAATACAACAGGAAGATACATACAGACGAACGTGTTCAGGAAGTGTTATTGCCTGTTCGTGATGGATTGATGATCGCAAGAAAAAAATAATGCTCGAGATCATTTATGAAGATGATGATTTGATCGCCATTAATAAACCGCATGGGTTATTGGTGCATCGATCGTCTATTGCTCGGGATGCGGAAGAATTTGCCATTCAATTATTGCGAGATCAGATCGGTCAAAAGGTTTATCCAGTGCACCGAATCGATCGAAAAACTTCAGGGGTTCTCCTTTTTGCCAAGAATGAGGAAATGAATTCCAGGCTTCAAGTAATGTTCATGAATAACGAGGTTCGGAAAAAGTACCATGCAATTGTTAGAGGATATACCCCAGAAATAGGGGAGATCGATTATCCGCTCAAGAATGAAAATGGTAAATCGCTGGAAGCAAAAACAAATTACAGGTTGATCGAAAAGTTTGAGATCGATCTGCCAAATGGTAAACATGCTACTTCAAGATACTCTTTGATCGAAGTGACTCCCGAGTCAGGAAGAATGCATCAGATCAGAAGACATATGGCACATGTTTTTCATCCTAT
>SBFR01000105.1 GCA_006227105.1 Bacteroidota bacterium | reverse complement strand
TGAAGATGGCTGGAACCTATCGTGTCAAATCGAGTGTCTGGGATCAATTTTACAGGGATCCGGAATTAATGAAGGATTATTATACGCATCCTGAAAAATACATTCAGATGCAGTTAGACGGGAAGTTTGCATTTGAATACGATGAAGAACCGCATACTTACGAGGTCTATAACGCAAAGGGGCAGCTAATTCAGGATGGACAATGGATAATGAAGAAGACCTTTGAATACAATGAAAAAGGACAGCTTTTCCGAATCATTCATTGGGGAGAAGTTGATATAGATACCGATGACTCTGAGCTGTATTCAGGTCTTGTAGAGAAAGGATATACGTATTACGAGTACGATAACAAAGGTTTCCCTGTGAGGGTTTGGTCTGAAACTCCTGAAGGGAGGAAAACGTCGGTGTATTATTATTCGTTCAAGTTTTGATGAATAAATTATAAATAGAGGCTATAGAGTTCTTGATGAAAATTATGGCGAACAAACGTGAACGTAATAAAATCTTGATTTTCATTCAAGAAGCATTGAATGTTTATCTTCGTTCATCGAAACTATGTTGATCCTGATGAAAATAAAATCTAAATGGTTTTTGCTGGTCATTCTCCAGCTCTCTCTGAATCTGAATGCACAGGTAGACTCTATTCCGGCTGAACGATATTTCACGGTTGGATTCAATTTTGGATACTACGGATATTCACCTGAAAAGATTGATCAGGTAAGCGGAGAAGATCGAATGACCTTGCCTAGGCAGACATTTTCCAAGCCTCAATTGACAGAGGTGTATGACAATTATTATAATCCTATTATTTTCATAACTGGAGATAAGTCCTTTGGGGTGAATGCAGGGTACATGTTTCGAAAAAAGAATTCAAAATCCTATACACAATTGCATTTTGAATTTCAATTCAATAGTGTGTACACGTATTTAAGTGCTCCATGGCATTGGTTGTATGATGGGAATTATTGGGGAGCATTTTTGTACAATTTGAAATACATGAAATATGGATTCGCATTTGAAAAATGTGGATACCTGGGACAGGGAAAACATTTTGGAAATGATGTGTATGCCTTCTACAGAGTAGGGTTGGGACAATCTTTTCATTACCGCCATTTAAAAATGAAAAATGAGGTTGGGTATAGTGAATATGGTGTCGAAGATGGGACCGGAGTGATCTTAACCCGAATTCAGGCAAGCTCCTGGAGTATTCTCGGTAGCGCAGAGATTGGACTAAGATACATGACGACCAATAAATTGCATAGTGTTGATGTGGGGATGGTGGCATATCATCCTTTTACAAAAATGTATACGGATCAATATGAGTACTTTCAGAATTATGAATCTACCGGAGTAAATCACGTAAATATTCAGGGTACAACCTTCATTGGTAATGTAAGATATGCTTACAATATTAAATTACCACCGAAACAAGAGAAGAAAGTGATCGATTTAGAAGAACCTGAGCTGATTGCTGAACATAGCGTGTTGGGAAGGAAAATGGAAGTCCAGAAAACGTTGAGCTCATCGCGGAAAAAACTGAAAATTAAAGTCTGGGATGCAGGAGATACTGACGGAGATATCATTTCATTCTTGATCAATGGTGAAATAGTGGAGACCAATATCCCGCTCATCCGAAAGAAAAAGACCTTTAAAGTCCCCTTGAATGTCGGGACTAACTATTTGGTGATGCACGCTGAGAATTTAGGTTCTATACCTCCTAATACCTGTTCGATGCTTGTGAAGGATGGTCGTCAGAAGATCACAGTGAAGCTTGAGTCTGGGATGGACTACAGTGGAGCTGTCAAAATTGTTCGGAAGAAATAAAGAAAAGATGAAAGCTAATAGATTTTTTACAGAGTTTTTTTCCATCAATTATTTCATCCTGTTTTTACAGTTGACATTATTTGGAAGTTCATTTTCACAGATAGCTGAACATACCGTAAACGTAAATGATTTCGCAATCGGAAAGACCATTTCATTTGAATCCAGAGTGTTGAACGAAACAAGAGAATTGAACATCTATATTCCCAATGGAACTTCTCCTGACAGTAACAAAGTTTATTCAGTGATCTATTTACTGGATGGTTCTAAGGATGAGGATTTCGTGCACATCGCTGGACTCGTTCAATTTGCATCATTTCCATGGTTGAATTGGTTGGAGGAAACCATCGTTGTTGGAATAGCCAATACGGATCGTCACAGAGATTTTACGTTTCCCTCTGATTACGAGCATCCTGTTTATAAACTGAAAAATCGAGGAGGATCTGAAAAATTCATGGAGTACATTCAGAATGAAGTACAGCCCCTGATCGACTCCACCTTCAATACCCATCAAACGAAGATCCTGATCGGTCAGTCGCTTGGTGGATTACTGGCGAGTGAAATCCTGCTCAAAAAGCCAGAAATGTTCTCCTATTATATCATTGTGAGTCCAAGTTTGTGGTATGACAATGAGAGCTTATTAGAACTGGAGCCTCAAAATAATGCAACGGTAGATGCTGTATACATTGCTGTGGGGAATGAAGGAGATGTGATGAAGCGTCCCGCGAAGCAATTGTTTAAAAAACTAAATTTCATTAAGACCGAACATGCTCAAATCATGTATGGTTATTACAAGGACAAAGATCACGGAGATATTTTGCATCAAGCGGTCTATGATGCATTAGAGGAGATGTTTATGGTTAAAGGAAAATAAACGAACATGGCATACGACGAATATTTAGCGGAACGAATAAAGGTCATTCTAAAGGAAAAACACGTTGTATTCGAGGAAAAGAAGATGATGGGTGGGTTGTGTTATATGGTGGATGACAAGATGTGTCTTGGTATCGTTAAAAACAACTTAATGGCTAGGATAGATCCAGAGATCTATCAGGAGGCCTTGCAAAAGAAAGGTTGCAAGGAAATGGACTTTACTGGTAGAGCCATGAAAGGGTATGTCTTCGTTGAACCGGAAGGCGTAGACATGGAAGACGACCTGAACGAATGGGTGCAGCTGTGTCTGGATTTCAATCCTAAAGCCAAATCGAGCAAGAAGAAGTAATTATTCCTTGATGATCCGGAAAACACTATTCGTTTGTCCAGTGTTCACTTGAAGTTGATAATGACCCGCTGAAAGACTTGAAAGATCAAGATGTTGAGGAATTGATGAGGACGCGTTTTTCCAGACCAATTTTCCTGTAACGTCGAATACCGAAATTTCAGTAGCTCCTACAAGATTGGTTTCAAGATGTAATATACCTGTAAAGGGATTCGGATAGATTTCAAATTCTGAAGAAAGTTCTTCAGTGGATAAGACACTGCCAATGCATCCTGGGTCATAAGGGTTTTGATAAAAATTTAGCACCGAATCTGCCAATTCTTTGAGCTTGGTCACACTTTGGAGATTGTCGCCTGATCGAGCATATAGGATGGCGTAGGTTTGTTTAATCGTATCTCCCGGGAGAAAATTATTTCTGCTTGAACCAATGACCATTCTTTTTTCAGAACCAGGGTTACCTGCAGAAACTTCACTCCATTCACTGGGAATATTTGGATCGCCTGAATAGGCTAGTTGGGTGATGTAACCATCCGGATGTTGTTGTGGAAAACCATTTTCGTAGCCACCCAACACGTCCCACCATTCTTCCGTACTTGAAGCTGTAGTAAATTGAACGACAGCGTTAATGGTATCCTGAAGACCTACAAAACCCAAAGCAGGTGGGGCTGCGCCGTATGCAGGTTGCCCAAAATCTGGTTGATCATAATTGTCGGCATTGTAAAAATAGGCCATATTCCTTATGCTGTCGCTTCCGATATAGTCATCGCTGAAGTTCCCAAGATCACCATCAATGTACATTCCGTATCTGAACTCAGGATAGGAAATGGTTCCTCGGTTGATCGTGGTGATTTCAACAAAAGAGGCGTCATTCATATAGTCAGCTGTACTGTATTGATAGAAATAATACTGCATTTCAATACCGATTGGATCTGTTCCTGTATAGGTATGAATATCTTTTCGATCGTTTTGGATGATATACGTGCCACAACATCCTTTGATCAGCGGATGGTCACCATCGTCAGGATTGTAAATACCATCACCATTTCGATCTATAAAAGGGAGCAGATAATAGGCTTGACCGATAGCTAAATTACCATGGGCAGGCCAGTTATAGATTTTATTGATGACTTCGTTCGATGGGGTAGTAGCTGTTGCGCAATCCGGGTTAGGAATTCCATTTAGACACTCCCACCAGGTAACGAATACGTCGATTTCTTCCTGACAGATCTCGTAGATACAAGTACTCCATTGATTCGCGTATGAACCATCTGTAAAATCGGTAGCAAAAGGTCCAACAAAAACATCTGTGCCAAAATTAGGATTTATGCTTCCTCCCAGGGCTGCATGCGTGTTCCCATTGATGTCTTTTCCCATGTATAAAAAGCTAGCTGAGTATATTGCTGCAATATCATCCGTTTTAGGAACCAGATAAGCACCTCCTGAACCCGGGTTGTTGAACTGAGTCCCACTATTTGAAATGTACATGGAAACATTGTTTCGGCTTAGGATGGTTCCTGAATATTGTGCCTGGATCTGAAATAGGAACAAAGATAGCACTGCGAAAAGAAAAGTTTTCATAGAGGTAGTTTTACCAAATGTAGACAGTACTACACTTGGAAAAATAGAAAAAACGTCAAATGTACGAATCGTTTAGTGATTCGTTCCAGCTTGTAATTATTCGGATACACAATGCAAGTTCCACTCAGCAATGAACCCTTTTCCCAAAGATATATTCGCTCGGGCACCATTTTGAGAAATGTTGTGGAGGGTTTTTAAACTTTTGATCTTGAATTTTACTTCTTTGAAGTACTGGTATTGAGAGAGATCCTGAAGCCTTGATCGATCCCCGGCATCATACCAAGCCGTGAATCCGTGCAGCGGTTGACCGTCGCCTTCTACACTCATGTCCATGATCACATATACACGGGATGTTTTTTTGACATACTCAGGAAAAACCCAGATCGCGCCGAAAGCTACCTGATCATCACATTTCAATTCATTGGAAGTGTTGTAATCATATTTAGTGGAATAAGCGATGACTTTTACCTCTCCAAATGGTTTGATCGGAGCGGACATAGTATGACATGAACCGTTCTTTAGGGTTATTCGTAATTGAACAATAGAATCAAAATCAACGTAATTCGAACGGGTGAAAACTCGTGGACTTATCGCGTAATAATGGTCCGTGTGTTTGATGTGCCATTGGGTGGTATCTGAAATGATCACAACGCTTATAACAGTATCCGTGTGCTCAAAGATGAACTGACTCTCTGCCACAGCAAAGATTTCAGGAGTCTTTCCTCCATCACTCACTTGTACAACTGCTGGATTAACCTGACCCCAAAGGACTGATTGCATGGCGATAGCCAACGATAGAGTGATATAATGGAGAAAGGCAATTTTCATTCTGACAATTTAAACGGTTCAACGCTGACTTTTCTCGATTTAACAGGTTTTTATGAATTAGATGAATTGGTTTCAAGTGGAAATAGGTTTATTTTAGATCAACCGTTCTACAATTTGGAATGAACGAATAAAGCCTATGAAGAACATTGTTTTTCTCTTCTTGTGTATTCCATTAATTGCGATAAGTCAGCTGAAAAGACCTCGTGTGCACAATGGATTCGGAATGCCAAAGTATAAAAAGGTAAATCAGTTCTACGAAGGTGGGAACCTTAAATATAAAGGGAGAGAAAAAAAAGTGTTGGAATGGAAAGGTTGTATTGGTTATATGCATGTCTATCATCGCACGGGTCGATGGAAATATTACAATCAACAAGGAGAATTAATGAAGATCATTCGTTTTAAAAATGATAAAGAAATCAAAGTGATCAGGGTGATAAACCGCTGAATATATAATTAAATGATTAGTTTGTAACTAAAACAATAATCCTCATTATTAGGGATCATTTCCAATTCACTGTGATGAAAAGATATCTCCTTATTCTACTTTTTCTTCCATTGTTAACATTGTCTCAGGTTAGCACTGGAATTTATAATTTGTCCGCAACAGGATCTACGATTGACCAATCAATGCTATTTCAGCTTGACTCTGTTTTTAACAGAAAGAGACTGATAGGCATGGGAGAATCAACACACGGTACAAGTGAGTTCACAGTCATTAGAGGAGATATTTTTAAGTATCTGGTTCAGAAACATGATTATACGGTATTCTTTCTTGAAGCTGATTTTAACGCTTGTTCCCGAATTAACAGGTACATCCATGGAATGGATGATGATGTGAGAGAGGCCGTATTAGAATTAAGGTTGTGGCCGTGGTTAACACAGGAAATGTTAGATCTGGTTGGTTGGATGCGCGAATACAATGCCGGCCATGAAAATGTTCTTGAATTCGTTGGGTGTGATATGCAACTGATTAAGGATGATCAAGCTGAATTACCGAGGACAATAGATAATAATGCCTTATCAATTCAATTACCGGATTTGAAATTCGATGTAAAAGATACCAGCACTGTAATGATCAAACAAAAGGAATGGGAGTCCTTTTCAAATGCATATCGAAAAAAATACCCTGATTCCCTTGTATTGGAGGTCAAAACTGTGGATCAGTGGTTTGAAAGTGCTCTTTCAAAGAATACTTATAATTTCAGGGACAGTTGTATGGGGAATAATATTGCAGATTTCTTAGAAAAGTATCCAAATAAAAAAGGAATTTATTTCGCACATAATGGACATGTTGGTAAAATTTCAAATCACTATAAAGAGAATAATATCTGCTTAAAAAGAGCCGGGACATTTTTGTATGAAAGATTACAGGATGATTATTATGCCATGGCATTGGAGTTTAACATAGGAAGTTTTAATGCCATTAATTTTAAAGATGATCAGAATGTCATGGAGTATTTCATGTTTAACAAAAGTGATCGAAATTCACTTTCCAGATTCATTCTTCAAAATGAAGATAAGATCAAATACATTGAATCCAGAGATCTGAACAGTAAAAGATTATTAAAGATCTGCAATATTGGTGCGGTATACGGAAAAACAAAGCTTGGGTATAAAGTATATAGGTACCGCAATCTTGAAAAAGATGATTTTGATGGCTATCTTGTAATCAATAAAGGTACGCCTACTCATTTGCTCACAATGACATCAAAAGCACATGACTGAGATCATCAAGTTGCGATATATTTTTTTACTATTCTTGACAGTGTTTGGAGTTGTTAAAATTGTCGCCCAGCAAAATGGGATTTATGTCACCATGGATTTCAAGCATGAAGTTCATTTTCTTGATTCAAATCAAATGGTGCTCATTTCCGATGCTAACCTTTTTACACTTGTAGAGCAAAAGGGAGAATACCAAAGGAAAGGAAGAAAGATCTATTTTTATCCGGATAATGCTAAGGAGGCACCAGAGCTTTACATCATCAAGAATGTTTGGGGTGACCATTTTATGATGCGAAAAAAAGAAGAAGGATCTGTATTCGTAGAATACACCTTGAAGAAGAAACTTTCCAATGGGATCAATTGAATATCGTTTTTCCGGGTTGATCTGGAAATATAACTCTCCCGGAGGCTGGTTCTTCGTATCAGTACCTGCAGACCTTTCTCAAGAGATCCGATCCGGTAATCAATGGTTAGAAGAAGGGTGGGGAAGATTGAAAGTCAAAGCCACTATCGCAGGTTATCAATGGGATACGGCCATATGGTTTGATACGAAGTTGAATTGTTATTTGCTCCCCTTAAAAGCGGATGTAAGAAAAAGGATCGATCTCAAAGAAGATGTTGTGATTGAGGTTTCAATTCGTCTCTGAATATCCTTTACGACTCCAATACGACTTCAGTACGACTCCTATACGACTCCTATACGACTCCTACTGAAGGTTATAGTGGTCGATTTTAACATTAAATTAAGGATTGGCTAAAAAAGTCAATTTTTCATTTCAGAAGCAGAACGTTCCAAAGCCTCTCTGTGGTCGGGATGTGCTATGGAAGTTAAGAGCTTTATCCTTTCCTGGATCGACTTCCCGTACAAATTGACTGCACCGTACTCTGTCACCACCCAATGCACGTGTGCTCTCGTGGTTACCACGCCCGCTCCGGTTTTTAGGTACGGAACGATCTTCGATTCACCTTT
>SBFR01000004.1 GCA_006227105.1 Bacteroidota bacterium | reverse complement strand
TTGATACCTTCGAAGGTTTCCAGACGAAGTGCAAGGCGCGGCAAGGAAACAATACTCTCCGGAGTGATCAAAAGATCGGGAAATAGCTTTCGGATAGTTCCAATCACCGTAACGGCATTTTGCCTGCTACCTGCATCATCGTAAGGCAAATGTGACAGCTCCGTTTTGTATTCTTTCTCTGAAAGCGGAACAGCATTTATGCTCTCTTGAATTTCAGGATTTAGCTGGATCGACGACGGATAATAGGTTTTTTGAACTCCTTTGAACAACTTGAGCTTTTCATTGAGCTGCTCTTCGGTATTTTTAAAGTTCTCTTCGTGTGCTCGACCAAAAGAAGTAAAGATCCCATAAGTTGGTCGGATCATCTTTTCCAGTCGTTCCATCTCTCCGGGTTGTGAGATTCCCGCTTCGATCAGAGCAACATCACAGTCTTCGTTAAGCTCCAGTAACGATAATGCAACACCGATCTGAGAATTGTAAGATTTCGGACTTCGGATCACGCGAACCTGTCCAGAAAGTAGATGGTACAACCATTCTTTAACCGTCGTTTTTCCGGAGCTTCCTGTAATGGCGATAACCGGATATGAAAAACGCTCCCGATGACTGGCAGCCAGTGCTTGAAGGGCATCCAAGCTGTCTTCAACCAGGATCAGCGTTGCTTCTTCCAGCCCATGAACATTTGGAAATGCCTGAGCGACGAAACATCGCACGCCTTTTTCGTACGCATCATGGATGAAATCATTGCCTTTTCGGTGAGAACCTTGTAATGCGAAGAACGCACTGTGTGCACCGTTATGTATGTTTCGACTGTCGTATTGAACCTGTTGAATTACGCTATCAGAAGGACCCTGGAGGATCTTCCCGTTAACAGCTGCAGCAAGTTCATTTACGTTGATGTTCAGTCTCAATGTGCTATTTTATTGTAGCACGCACGACAGAGAGGTTTATATTTTTCAACAGCACCAACCAGCACCTGCTCCTTTTCTACCGTCGTACGGTGCGAAAACTGAGCTAAGTTACCACAAGAAACGCAAATAGCGTGAACCTTCGTCACATATTCTGCGATCGAAAGCAATTGCGGCATCGGACCAAAGGGAACACCAAGATAATCCATGTCCAGTCCGGCAAGGATGACACGAACTCCTTTCTCGGCAAGGGTGTTACACACATCGATCAGTCCTTCATCAAAGAATTGAGCCTCATCGATAGCAACGACACGTTCGTTCTTCCAATTTTCAAGAATTTCTCGGGAATCATTTACAGGCACCGCTTTCAATGAAGTTCCCTGATGACTCACCACATTTTCCTCATGGTAACGATCATCTATGATCGGTTTGAAGAGTACCAGCTTCTGATTGGCAAACTGAGCCCTTTTCATTCTTCGGATCAATTCTTCCGTTTTACCGGAGAACATCGATCCGCAGATCACTTCGATCCATCCGTGCTGTCTTCCTTCGCCTGGAAACTGTTCAAGAAACATGGTAATGCGTTAGTTTTGGTTTTCAACATCGCAGCGAGAAGAAGTTTCTGACATTTTCTGTTACGACGCCGAGTTGATTCGTTAATTTTACAATGCTAAAAGTGGTCATTTTGAAAAGGAAGTCAAAGTCCACGTTAGCAACTTCAAATAAATGTTGAAAAATCGCAATTGAGCTATGGCAAATCTACACCATCTGGGAAACAAGATCGAAGAGATCAAAGCATTGATCGGGAAATTGGAAAAAGGAACACTTTCATCTTCTGAAATGGAAGATCTGGTGAATATCTCCCGTGAATTGTACGAAAGAAGTGTGATCCTGCAATACAAATCATTCGAAGAAAAAGTATTTGGAAACGCCCCTCAACCGGTTGTTGAAGAGAAAGTGGTGGAACCTGTTGTCGTAGCAGAGGAACCAACCATGGAAGAGGAAATAGCTGAGGAGCAGGAAGAGGAAAAAGAAGAAGAGCCAGCTTTTGACTTCAGTTTGTTTGACACACCAAATGAAAGCACTGAAGAGCCAGAGATCGAAGAACACATCTCTTTATCACATACCGAGAAGGAAGAAGATGGAATCCATCAGGAAACAGTGGAGATGGTCCATACAAAGATTGAATCCACCCCTGTTTCATCGGGTTCAGCATCTGCATTCGAGAAGATCATGATGGAAGCGCATTCGGAATCAGGTTTAAATATGCCATTAGATACACTGGTTGGGGCGTTTGGATTAAATGAGCGACTGCAGTTCATCAATGAATTGTTCGGCGGTTCATCAGAGAATTTTGCAGAAGGAGTGAGAGTACTTGATGCACTTTCCACAAAATCTGAAGCGGGCGAAAAGGTCGCTCAGATGGCTGCAACCTACAACTGGGACAAAGACAGTGAAGTGGTTGCTGATTTTCTTGCCAAAGTAAGCCGTCGCTATGCTTAAATTGTTGTTGATCCTTCTCCTGTTTGTTCCGCTGACCTACTTTGCTCAGCTGGAAGAGGCCAGACGGATCACACAAACACTCTGCTCTCCTGAATTTCAAGGGAGAGGCTATGTCAATCAAGGTGATTCCATTGCCGCTGAATTTATTGCCGCTGAATTCCAAAACCTTGGACTGGACCCGATCAAAGGAAATTATTTTCAATCCTTTACACATAATGTCAACACCTTTCCAGGGAAGATGGAAGTGAAAACCGGAGATCGTCTTTTACAACCGGGGATCGATTTTCTGATCGATCCATCATCACCAGGAGGCAATAAAATCTTAAATCCAATTCTGGTCAATTATGAGCTCATTAAAAATGAGCCGCAATTCATCTGGACCATCAAACATGTTTTAAAAGATAAAACTCATGATGCTTTTGTCTTTGAT
>SBFR01000130.1 GCA_006227105.1 Bacteroidota bacterium | reverse complement strand
TTCCTAAATCATGGTGAACCACATCAGGCGGATACATTCAGAGTAAAGATTGAATCTGAGCTCGGATGGGACATTGAAGTTCCTTCTATGAATTCAACATTCATTATCAATGACATTTAAAATGGATGCCGTTAAACATTTTCAAGCATTTTCAAGCATTGTAGGAGACAGATGCTACACCGACCATGATGTATTACAAGATTACTCGCATGATGAAACTGAAGACCTCTCCTACCTGCCAAATTATGTAATAAAACCAGAAACACCAGAAGAGATCTCCTCGATCCTAAAATATTGTAATGAGCACAAGATCCCTGTTACACCTGCAGGTGCAAGAACAGGATTAAGCGGTGGGGCCTTACCCATAAATGGAGGAGTTTTACTTTCCATGGAACGTTTCAACCGGATACTTGAAATTGACGAGAAGAATCATCAAGTAATCACAGAACCCGGTGTTATTACGCAAGTATTGCAGGAAGCTGTCAAAGAAAAAGGACTATTCTATCCCCCAGATCCCGCGAGCAAAGGAAGTTGTTTTATAGGTGGTAATATCTCAGAAAACTCAGGTGGACCAAAAGCCGTGAAATATGGGGTTACAAAGGACTATGTCTTAAACCTTGAAGTTGTTCTTCCGACCGGTGAGATCATCTGGACAGGAGCGAATGTTTTAAAAAACGCCACTGGTTACAATCTGACACAATTGATCGTTGGGTCCGAAGGAACACTTGCAGTCGTGACTAAGATCGTTCTAAAGCTGATCCCCCATCCTACTCACGATCTGTTAATGTTGGTTCCATTTAAGAGTTCAGAAAAGGCATGTGAAGCCGTTGCTGATATCTTCAGAGCCGGCATAACCCCAAGTGGACTTGAATTCATGGAACGAAATGCCCTATTATGGACACAGGAATTTACCCAAGATCATTCGATCACTGTAGCTGCAGATGATGAAGCTCATTTGTTGATCGAAGTCGATGGCTTTGACCCAGATGTGTTAATGGTCGAATGTGAAAAGATCATGAATGTGCTGGAAAAATACCCTACGAATGAAATTCTTTTTGCTGAAACGGCCGCACAGAAAAACAGTCTTTGGTCTTTGAGACGCAAAGTTGGAGAAGCGGTAAAGACTCAATCCATTTACAAGGAAGAAGACACCGTAGTTCCACGATTTGAGTTACCCAGGTTGTTACGGCTAGTCAAAACCATTGGAGATCAATATGGATTTCAGTCTGTTTGTTATGGACATGCCGGAGATGGGAATCTCCATGTGAACATTATCAAGGGAAATATGACCGATGATCAATGGAACAACGAGCTTTCTAAAGCGATTCGTGAGATTTTCAAAGGAGTGAAAGAAATGCAGGGAACAATTTCAGGAGAACATGGAATTGGAATAGTTCAAAAGCCCTATATGGATATTGTTTTTCCTGAAGTCACATTGGATTTAATGCGATCGATCAAAAAAGTTTTTGACCCAAATCAAATTTTAAATCCCGGGAAAATTTTCTGATCAGTTGTTCCAGAAATTCAAGGTTCCATTTTTCATTTCATGGTATCTCTTTGACAAATAAGCCAAGAGGATTCTCATAGAATCAAATGCTTGTTCAGTTTCGTTTGAGATTTCCTTTTTTCGAAGTTTTAACAGCATTTTCATGTACATCGCATGAAACCCAACTTCGATCTCATTCTTATCCTTCAGATTCGAGCGTTCCTTAAATTCTTCGATAAAAGGCAAGGCTGTTGTAAACAACTGCTTGTATTTCTCGTCGTTTGCGGCATTGATCAGCATATTATGCAAATAGGAAAGCTCAACCAATACATCATTCAACTCAGCAAGATGACCTGACTTCTCAAGACGCTGGTTGATCATTTTCTTTACCAAAGCACCATACCATTCTCTATACTGATTCTCAAAGGAAGGATTCTTTAATTGAGGTAAGACGAATTGATCCATCAATCGATCCGTATCAAACTGAAACGCTCTAACCACGTCTTCCAGCTGATACATGTAAAGGATATACTCCGCAATATTTTCCTGTAATTTTTGCTGAGCGATCAACATTTACTTTAGATCTTTTTCGATGTCTTCTTGATTCTGATTTAAAAACGCTACAAATTCCTTTGTAACATCCATTGCAGGAGTAATGTAATTGATCTGTCCACCTTTACCGTTGATCAAAAGTATGTCGATCTTATTTTCTTCAGAAAACTTTTTACCCAAAGCCTCAATCTTATTCGATATCTCCTCCAGCTTTCTCATTGTTTCTGATTCCAGCTTTGCACCTTCTTCCTGTTGATATCTCATAAGATCAGCTTCCATTTGCTGAACTTTTTGCTGAATTTGCATCATTTCATTCTGAGACAACAAACCACTTCTTGCCTTTTCCTCGTTACGAACAATATAACTCTGGTATTCCTTGGTTCTCTTCTCTACTTCTCTCTGAAAAGCAAGCTGCTTCTTCGTAACGATCGAATCTTGCTCACGGTAATAGTCGTATCCAACTTTTAGACTGTCACTGTTATAGAAAGCAATCTTGATGCTTCCCATTTTTCTAACTTCCACCTTTGGCACCGTATTTTCCTTCTTCTCCTCATTCTTTCCTCCACATGAGACAATCACAAATGTCAAAGCAAGGATAAGGTATATTGACAGTTTATTCATTTGTAGTGTTTTTAATTTTAAAAGCTGCTTCCCAATCGTTTCGCATTTCCACAAAACGCTTAAGCGCATTTGATAATAATTCAGGCGTGATCATTCTTTCGACTTCTTCCAGACCATTTACATCCAGCTCACCAATTTTGAACGTTTGTTCGAATTGACCTAATTCTATTTTTACAATGTATTTACCATTGTATCCGAAAATCTGGATCTTATAACGGTCATGAGGAACATCCTTCAATAATCTCATACCACAAATTTAACAGAACCCTCGAGATATAAAATAAAAAAAGCACCTCTCGGTGCTTAATATTTTAAATAGCCATTGCAATTTCTGGCTCTACATATTCTTTAAAGATGAAAGGAACTTTTACCATATAAGCATAATCCTGTCCGACTTCATACATGTCCTCATCTGCCTCACGGTAATGCCATTCTACTACGGCATCTTTACCCTCTTCTACCAATTCATTTAACTTATAAAGAAGAAACAAGATCCTTTTTGAGGATGAAATATTGAAATACTCCAGATCAATGATCACAACAGTTCTTTCAGTAGGTTGCAATAAATAGGATTCGAACCAATTTAAAACCGGAATCCAGAATTCATCAGGTTGGTCAGGAATAGATCTACCTTTAATTTGCATCACTCCTGATAACTTGTTAAAGTTGATTTCCGGAGTATGTGGTGTACCGTTTACTATTAATGATTCCATTCAGAAACGCTTAGTTCAGAGTGCAATTTGACGAAAAATAATTTTAAAAGTTCAAATTTTCTACGAATGATTCATTTTAGCAGATGAATTATCTAAAAACTACTACCAATCAATCTTCGTCTATTTTAACTGTACCAGTGACTGATTAAAGTGTATTATTTAGCATGTTTTCTGCTATTTTCTCCAAAGGCCGTTTTATGATCCGCCCAATTGAAACTCCCCTTTTTTCGAAGGCCACCTTGAAATGTTCATGATAATGATATGCATAAGAACCACAAGCATTAATGGCTGTAGCCCCAGTATTATATCCGACAAAAGATTCCACGAATAGTTCAATATTTTTTTTGTGGAGGTTGGTAATCACATCATGCTTGATGGATTGTGTTAATTCTGAAAGTTTTGAAACATAGGCTTTACATTCTGAGCCATATACATTAGGGAGAATTTCCGCTCGACTTCCTAATTGTAAGGATAAAAAATCTTCTATTTCCTTCGGTAATCGATTATTTAAATATTCCACCAACAATAGTTTCCCAAAATAGAACCCAGAACCTTCATCACCAAGTATGTGACCTAATCCTCCATAAATATCCGTTATCGATTCACCATCATATTTAAATGCGACTGAACCGGTCCCTGAAATAAATCCGCATCCTTTGTCTTTCCCAAACAATGACAAACCAGCCTCATAAAGATCCGAATTCACATTAATAGAAGTAAAACCAAGAGATTTTAATTTCGAAATCAACGCAAGCTTACCTGTTTCACTATGACACCCTGCTCCAAAGAATTCCAAATGATAGTTCAAATATTCACCTGGTATAGAATCTGAAAAATGATCGAGTAAAACTGGGTGTAGAGAACTACCTGTCCATTGATCTATGATCCTACCTCCACCGATGGCAATCCAATCGGTTTTAGTACCTCCAGAATCAGCTAATAAAATATTTGAGTGCTTTAACATCATTACCAAAAACCCGAATATAAACTCTTTTCATATGTTTGCTGTATGCAACTTGCAGAAAAATATCAGATCATTAAAAAACTTGGAAATCAAAAGAGACGAAAGTTTGGTGATGTTTACCTGATTAAGGATAAAACAAGTGAGGAATTATTCGTTTTAAAAGTTCTATCAAAATCCAATGCTTCTGATGAAGCCATCAGCCGATTCAGAAATGAGGCATCTTTCACATTTGAGAATCCGTATCTGCCCAATATTCAAATGTTTTACGAATCTGAAGAAGACATTTTTATTATCCTCAAGTACAAACAAGGAACTACTTTACAAGAATACTGGGACAAAACACCAAAAAAAGAACAATTAACACTACTAAAGTCTCTATTTGATTCACTTCGACCTGTCTTTGTTGAGTTACAGAAATTGGGCATTGTCCACTGCGATATAAAGCCCAGCAACATCCTTGTCGACAAAAAAGAAAACAAACTGGAATGTTACCTCATTGATTTCGGACTTGCGGTTAAAGTGAATGAAGATTCGACCCGAAAAACGCTTTTCCCTCTGGGATATGCAGCACCCGAGCTCATTTTGAACCGAATTGAATTGATCGATCAACGAACAGACATTTTCTCCCTTGGTGTTACCATCTGGAGATTATTTACCGGTCAACTTCCATTGATCCATCCAAACCCGAGTGTAACGACAAATCTACAGATCACTCATCCTCTGCCGGAATCGGATAAAATTCGTCAACCCATTTTTCATATTATTCGAAAAATGAGTGCAAAATATCAATTTGAAAGCGCTCCGAATCGTATGTCACCCGATGAGGTCATTGCCAAATTAAAAGAAGGAATGAACTCAAGGTATAACAATCTTAATGAGATCATCGAAGACCTAGATTCAATTCAAGAAAAACCAAGTGGCCTGATCAATAAAGTTCTTTACGGAATCCTAAAACGAAATTGAACAATAAAGGAGAGTACATATCTCCAACTTGAGAAGCTGTATTGTTGGAAGGCAATGAAAGGATCAAGTACGAAAAGTTCATATCAAAATACAAAGTACCAATTCCGGCGAATGTATTTTTTACTCCACCACCTAGACCAACACCAACATTAAAAATAGAACCTTTAGGTAACTCGGTATCAGCCATTTCATACTTTACCTCATCGTAATCATCGTAATTTCTTTTAACGGAATTGAAGATCACCGACATATTTGATCCTCCATATAGTCCAAACCCTGCGTCATAACCATCTCCCCAGTAATATCTTGTTCCACCTTCGATCACAGAATAATTCATTTTCGTCGTGTAATTCACTTGCTGCTGGTATGGTACCGTCGAAAAATCCCTTGCAGTTACATAAGTATAGTACAGGTCATTGGAATTATTTCCAAAATATCCTGTTCCTCTTAAAAAGAAGGTAACAGCATCGTCCCTTGGAATTTCTACTCCAAGATGAATTCCCATATATGGCTTCGGAACACCAAAAGCTTTTATCGTACTAACCCCACCTGATATCCCTACTTGAGAATATCCTGTCAAAATGAAAAACATCATTACAATTAAAACAGCACTTTTTTTCATATCTCTAACCATTTTGGTTTTGACCTTATTATGTCTTTAAATACTTCACAATCTTTGTGATGAGCTCCTTCTAGATAACCCAGACTCATCAAAAATTCAGCCACGATCTCCCCACCTACAAATTTAAATCTCTTTTTCAATAAACGAACCCAATCCTCTTTTAGTTTGGGACTTTCCAGATCCAGCCAGTTTTTAAAGGTACCATATTCCTTTTTAATTTCAATTACAGCTTGAGCATTATAAATAACAGCATTGATCTTTAATTTGTTTCGAATGATCCCTGCATCATTTAGCAACACTTGAATTTTCCCTTCGTTATATGCAGCTATTTTCTCGATATCAAAATTGTCAAAGGCTGCTCGGAAGTTCCTTTCTTTTTTCAGGATGGTTTCCCAAGAAAGCCCAGCTTGATTGATTTCTAGGATTAGACGTCCAAAAATCTCATTATCACTTTCTTGGGGGAATCCGTAGACCTTATCGTGATAAACGCGATGCACATCCTCCTCACTTCTCCCTGAACAATAATTACAATACGCTGACATTTGTTAATGTTTAACTTAAATATAATACCCGAAAACTTTGAATTTATCCATTTCCTGCTAATTTTGTTATACAAGAAATGTCGAAACAAGTATTTTTCTCATTTGTCCTTGCCATTTTATCGTTTATCACGGTTAGGAAGATTCATACTGCTGGTATTGAACAGTACCATTTCTTGCAATCTCCGGTTTTTCATAAGCAAAATGGATGGTTCGACTTAAGTGAGCCTTCTTTGATCCTTTCTTTGCCTTATGAACTAAGAGATGTTTCCGGACTTACGAAATACTCATACCACGAGGTAGCTTGTATTCAGGATGATGCCGGTGTTATTTACATCTACGATCTCAACACAAAGAGCATAACCAAAACTCTTAGCTTTAATAACGCTGGGGCTTTTGATGGACTTTCCTTTGTTGATAGTTCTTTTTACATTTTGAACAGTGACGCAACATTGACCAATCTTTATTTCAAGGATTCATTGATTCAGGATGATCTTCGTCGTTTCAAGGTTCCGGCATGGGAGAATGAAGGTTTATGCTATGACGCTAAGGATCACCGTCTACTCGTTGCTCCAAAGAGTAAAATACACCGTGGACCTGCCTATGCATCAATGAGAGGGATCTATTCTGTGGATCTGATATCCGGAAAATTGAATCAGTCACCTATTTTTGAAATTGATGTGAATCAAATTCGCGATTACGCCATCAACCAAAATATTCCTTTACCGAAAAGACCTGGAAGCTTTGTTGATGATTCAACGAGCTACTATCTTGATTTTATTCCATCTTCAATAGCAGTTCATCCTAAAACTGATGAAATTTACGTGATCAGCTCTATTGATAGAACTTTGACCGTCTTTGATAAATCAGGAGTCATCCAAAATTTTGTTACTCTGGACCCTACCATTTTCAGTAAACCAGAAGAAATCACTTTCCTTCCAGATGGAGATCTTATCGTAACCAACGTAGGTGTGATGGGAATCCCGACCCTGATTCGTTTTGACTGGAAATTAGGCAGCAGGACGATCTAAGATTTTCAGATCTTTTCAAATCGTATGATGTTCACCGGACAATGAACTTTGGCTTGTTCAAGCGCTTTTTCTTCGTGATCATCCACCAAAACCGAAAACCACCCTTTTTTTTCTATTCCACCGATCAAAACACTCTTTCCGTCATTTTTGGAAATTCGCCACCTGAATGCATCAGCTTCCACACAGGCATTACATCCAATACATTTATGTCTATGCTGAACAACTCTGATCATGATTCAACCGATACAAGCTTATATAACTTATCCGAAGGCCTGATCTTTTCACTTACAGGGAAGGTGATCGTAACTCCCCTTTTAACTTGATCAACAGGTTCATCTTCAAGCCTCATCGTCGACATTACCGTTTCAATAACACCAGTAGTTGGTCCAGTAATTAATAATTCGTCTCCGACTTTAACCCCTTGAGCTTCGATCAAAAATTCACCAATACCAGCTGACTCATAGTATTTCAAACCTTTTCCAATATACACTTTGCGCTTAGTTGCCTTTGATCCTGGGTTGTCGCTCCACTCTCCCAATTTTCTTCCTAAATAATAACCATCCCAGAAACCCCTGTTGAACACAGTAGATAATCTCTCTCTCCAGTCTCCGAATTTATCATTGCCATAAGTCCCCTCATAAAAAGAATCAATAGCTTCACGATAACATTTCGTCGTTGTATACACATAATCAGCACTTCTGCCTCTCCCTTCAATCTTTAGTACAGAAACACCAGCCTTGATGATCTTATCCAGAAAATCAATCGTGCATAAATCGGCAGCAGACATGATATATTCATTATCCACCTCAAATTCTACTCCCTCATCCTTGTCCATAACGACATATGTTCTCCTGCAATTCTGAACACACGCTCCTCTATTGGCTGAAGAGAAATTGGTATGTAAACTCAAATAACATTTCCCGGATACCGCCATACATAGGGCACCGTGACCGAAGATCTCCGTACGTACAAGATTTCCAGATGGCCCCGTAATTCCTCTTCGCTTTATCTCCTTATTAATCGACTCCACCTGCATTAGGCTTAACTCACGAGCCATAACCATGACATCAGCGTATACAGAATAGAATTCGACCGTATCAATGTTTGTAATATTCGCCTGAGTAGAAATATGAATCACTACCCCCACTTTTCTGGCATAGTTCATTACCGCATGATCAGAAGCAATAACGGCAGTAACTCCACATCTTTTACACTCATCAATGATCTTTTTCATCAGATTTATGTCATGATCATAAACGATCGTATTCAGAGTCAGATAACTTTTTAGGCCATTTTCACTGCAAATGCGTGTGATATCTGGTAGATCTTCCAGCGTAAAATTATGCGTAGACTTTGTGCGCATATTCAATTGCTCCACACCAAAATAAACAGAATCCGCCCCAGCTTTTACTGCCGCTGACAATGCTTCAAAAGATCCTGCAGGAGACATCAACTCCATTTTCCTAAGCTCACTCATTCTATAAATGTTAACGTCGACAAAAATCTCTTTTCATTGAAATCTAAAGAATGACATAAATCATGATTTGAAGCTTTTTTTGTTTATACTTTTGTCCAACATCATCGTTTATGAAATATTGCATTTTTCTGTTTTTTGCTTCTGTAACACTTTTTAGTGTTCAGGCTCAGTCTCACAAGAAGGGAGAAGTTTATCTTTATTGGGGATGGAACAGATCAGCATACACCAATTCTGATATCCACTTTTCCGGGGAGGACTATGCATTCACATTGTACGACGTGATCGCCAAAGATCGGCAATCGCCTTTCTCATTCAAAACTTACTTCAAACCTTCCAGCATCACGATTCCACAGTATAATTTTCGAATTGGTTATTTTTTAAATGAGAACTATGATATTTCTATCGGTGCTGATCATATGAAATATGTGATGAAGAATTATCAAGAGGTTCGCATAAGCGGTGAGATCCAGAATTCAGGTACTCCCTTTGATGGAATTTATTCAAACGACACAACTATCAATCTTGTTCCTGAATTTCTACTCTTTGAACACACCGATGGATTGAATTATGAAAATATTGAGATCCGAAGAACAGATTACCTCTATAAATCAGAAAAATTCAGGATCGAAAGTCGATTTGGTGCAGGAATCGGAATATTGGTACCACGAACCAACACTACTCTACTCAATAACGAGAGGTACGATGAATTCCATTTAGCAGGTTACGGACTTGGCGCAATTGCAGGGATCCATTTTTCATTTTTCAAGTATTTCTTTCTTCAATTCGAAGGAAAGGCCGGAATGATTCATATGCCCGACATCAGAACTACCATGTCGAAAAACGACCGTGCTTCTCAAGCATTCCTTTTTGGACAATACAATGGAGTCTTTGGTTTTAGCTATCCCTTGTTTTCAAAATAAGGAAAACCTGTATTTTTGAAAAAAGGAAATCATGGCAGTATACGAATTCAACGGGTTCAAACCGGTAATCAAACCTTCAAGTTTCATTCACCCTCAGGCATGCGTTACAGGAAATGTGATCATTGGGGAGAATGTATATGTCGGTCCGGGAGCGGCCATTAGAGGCGATTGGGGACAGATCATCATTGAAGATGGTTGCAATGTGCAAGAGAACTGCACTATTCACATGTTTCCAGGCACCACGGTTCTTTTAAAAGAAGGTGCACACATTGGTCATGGGGCAATCATACATGGAGGAACGATTGGCAAGAATTGTTTAATCGGGATGAACAGTGTCATCATGGATGACGTGGTGATCGAAGATGAATGTATTGTTGGTGCTTTAAGCTTTGTTCCAGCGAACACAAAGATTCCTAAAAGAAGTCTGGTCGTTGGAAATCCATCGAAGGTCATTAAAGAAGTTTCTGATGAGATGATTGCATGGAAAACGAAAGGTACAGCATTATACCAAGCCCTTCCGGGTGAACTTTACAGAACACTTAAACCATGTGATCCATTAACCGAAATCGAAGAGAACAGACCTTCTCAAGAATCCATGTATCAAACTTGGAATACGATCAAAGAAAAAAAATAGGGCCTCTCGACCCTATTCTTTTAACTCTTCCCCTTTCCTTTGGAATTGCCTTTCCCTTTGGAATTGCCATTAGACGAAGGCTTGGTTTTTGATTTTCCCTTTAATTCATGAAATTCTGGAGACCCAGGTTTAATACCCAAGTCTTTCGCAACTTGACCCCAACCCTTGCTCTTATTTTTCTCATAGCTTTTTATCACATTTTCAAAATCTGTTTTAGCTATTTTCGAAATTCTTCCAGACAAGATGATTTCTGCCGGTTCCATTGCCTTGTTCAACAACTCCTGAATCCTATCCTTTGAAACACTCAACTCTTTAGACATGTTTTCTTTAAAGGTCTTCAGATCTGATTTTGCTTCAGAATTAAGAATATTTAATTGCTTTTCAAGTTCAGTGTCACCTGTTCCGAAGTTCTTCTGTGCGTGAGTAAACACCGTAGTTGCGAGAAGAACAAAAAGAAATACTGCTTTTTTCATGATCAATCGTTTTTATTTTAATGTACTTGGACAAACATAATCGGTTCTAGGAACATTGGTCTTTGAAATTGCACCATATCCTCCTGCAACCTCCTTAAAGTTATCAAATCCTCTGGATTTTAAAATAGAAGCTGCGATCATACTTCTATATCCACCGGCACAATGAATGACAAAAGGTTCATCTTTTGGAAAGGAACTCATTTCAGAATTGATAAAATCAAGCGGAATTGACTTCGCTCCATCCACGTGTTCAGCGGTGAACTCACCTGGCTTTCTTACATCAATGATGTTTGGCTTTCCTTCATACATTTTTGCAAATTCGTCTGCAGAAATTCTGTCAATCGTATCCATTTCTTTTCCCGCAGATTTCCAAGAATCAAATCCTCCATCAAGGAAACCGATCACGTAATCATACCCCACTCTTGCCAATCTCTTTACCGCTTCTTCTTCCCTTCCTTGATCAGCGATCAACAAAATTTGTTGTTTTACATCAGGGATCATTGCACCAACCCATGGAGCGAATTGACCATCTAATCCTATATTGATCGAGTTTGGAATGAATCCAGCTGAAAAATCCTGAGGGTTTCTTGTATCAAGAACTAAAGCACCCGTTTCATTTGCTGCAACTTCGAAAGCAACAGGAGAAAGTGGTGTCATCCCTCTTTTCATTACCTCTCCTATATTGTCGTAACCTGTTTTATTCATCATAACGTTCATTCCAAAATATCCTGGAGGAGGCAAAAGCCCATCTGTAACTTCTTTAACGAATTCTTGTTCCGTCATATCCGCTCTCAAAGCGTAATTCAATTTCTTCTGCTCGCCAATTGTAGAAACCGTTTCTTTACTCATGTTCTTACCACATGCAGATCCTGCACCATGAGCTGGATATACTACGACATCATCAGATAAAACCATGATCTTATCTCTTAATGAATGAAATAATGTTGAAGCCAATTGCTCTTGGGTCATACTCGCAGCCTTTTGAGCAAGGTCGGGTCTACCTACATCTCCAATAAACAAGGTATCTCCTGAAAATAATGAATGGTCTTTACCGGACTCGTCTTTCAATAGATAACAAGTGCTTTCCATGGTATGGCCTGGAGTATGTAGGGTCTTGATTTTTACATTCCCTAAAGCAAACTCTTCTCCATCTGCCGCCACATGAACCTCATAACTTGGATTCGCATTCGGTCCATATACGATGGTGGCACCTGTTGCCTTAGCCAGATCAATATGACCTGAAACGAAATCAGCATGAAAATGCGTTTCAAAAATGTACTTGATCTTTACGTTGTCTTTTTTTGCCCTTTCAATATAAGGTTCGATCTCTCTTAAAGGATCGATGATGGCTGCTTCTCCTTCTGATGTAATGTAATACGCTCCTTGCGCAAGGCATCCTGTATAAATCTGTTCAATTGTCATAACTTAAAATGCTTAATTTGAAATACAAATATCGTTCATTTCGAACTTAATCATGTAACATGAGTAACCTAAATCTTTTTCGATATTCAACTTATTGTAATTGATCCTTTAAAATAAAGAAAAACTAATTACTTTTGCACGGGGTAAGTCTTGTACGACCAGCTCCCTCTTAATCCTCCAGGACGGGAACGTAGCAAAGGTATGAGGTTGTAGCGGTGCGATATAAGTAGCTTACCCCTCTTTTTTTTTATAAAGCATGAAGTTTTTTGTTATAACAATAATTTCCCTTCTGGTTGGAATAATCAGTGCGGTCATGTTCCACTATTTCGGAGCTTTATATGGCGGAGCAACAGGTACCATCACTTCTCTCGCATTCCTGACTCTCTACAAAAAAATCAATCCATAGGACCTTTTTGTGTAAAAATCGTTGAGAAGTATTTCTATTTTCTCAAATTCCGAGATCACCTTCTCTTTACTTTTATCAAAAAAAAATCCATGAAGTTTTTCATTGACACTGCAAACTTAAATGACATAAAAGAAGCCAATGATTTAGGTATTCTTGACGGTGTAACTACTAACCCATCTTTAATGGCAAAAGAAGGGATTACAGGGCAACAGAACATTCTTGATCACTATGTCGCAATATGCAACATTGTTGATGGACCAGTTAGTGCGGAAGTGATCGCTACTGATCTAGAAGGAATGATCCGTGAAGGAGAAGCTTTGGCGTCTTTACATAAGAACATCGTTGTTAAGATCCCCATGATTCCGGAAGGGATTAAGGCAATAAAGTATTTTTCTCAAAAGGGAATCAAAACAAATTGTACGTTGATCTTTTCGGCGGGGCAAGCGCTTTTAGCAGCCAAAGCAGGAGCAACTTATATTTCCCCATTCCTAGGACGTCTTGATGATGTTTCTACAAATGGTTTGGATTTGATCGCTCAGATCAGAACGATCTATGACAATTATACATTCGACACACAAATTCTGGCTGCCTCAGTTCGTCACCCAATGCACATTATTCATTGTGCAGAGATCGGTTCAGACGTAATGACAGGCCCTCTTAGTGCCATTAAAGCACTGGCGAAGCATCCTTTAACAGATATTGGATTACAGCAATTCTTAGCTGATCACGCAAAAGGAAATAATTAATGAGAGGTGGCTTAAGCCACCTTTTTTATTTTTCTGATTCGATCGGTTGATCTCTCAGTTGGATAAATTCATCCATCTTTTCATTTTCAATTAAAACGGTAAGATTGTACTGCTTTAATCTCCATTGTCCTTTTTTCTTCACCAGGACTCCACTTCCTCTGCATCCTCTCATCCAAGTTTCAAGATCCTCGTCAAACCAGGCGATCTTTCCATTTTCCGAAAAGCTCCAGTTTCGGTTGGTCGCTTTAAAATCCCATGCCTTGCCCTTATCAAAGTAGGGTTTAGAAAATGCTGCAAACTCAACTTTAGTCCATCGTTCTCCTGGAGCAGTCCCCAGAAAAATAAAATCAGTGTCCATTTTATCAAAATAACCTGTAAAATCGGCTTTTGATGCGGCATTGTGCCATACATCCATCCATTCATCAAGTTCTTCGGTGCTTTGAGAAAATACACTGAACGAAAGGATCAGCATTGAAATAAAAATCAAATTCTTCATGACATAAAAAAAGGCTACCCTAAAGTAGCCTTTTCATTTTTCTTAAGAAAATTATTTTGAAGCTTTAGACTTTTCAAGTTTCATGCACATTTTCACTGCAGACTTCACATTGATTACTGCTCCAGTAACCGATAAAGAAGCAAAGTCAACCAGATCTTCTGTTCCAGGCTTATACTGCTGTTTACCTTTATAACTTGTTGCAGACTGAAGCATAATATCCTTGATCTCTTTCATTGACAACGTTGGGAAATACGATTTCAACATCGCTGCAACACCAGAAACCATTGGTGCAGCCATTGAAGTTCCCTGAAGTTTCATGTAGTCACTTTGAGGAACAGTATTGTAGATCTCAAATCCTGGAGCAAATACGTCAACTTTAGTTTGTCCGTAATTAGAGAACGTCGCAGCCAATTCCTTTTTAGGGAATCTTGTAGAAGCTCCGATAGTAAGGAAGTGATCCAATGGACTTGTCTGGAACGAGTATAGTGATGTTGGGAAATTTCCTACTGAATCTACATTCGCATTATCATTTCCAGCAGCATGAACCAAAAGAACTCCTTTTGAATCAGCATATTTGAATGCTTCGTACACTTCCTTCTGATGAGGAGAGTATGCTTTACCAAATGACATGTTGATCACTTGAGCACCATTATCTACTGCATAACGAACAGCATAAGCGATATCCTTGTCAAATTCATCACCATCAGGCACTGCACGAACAGACATCAACAATACATTTTCAGCAACACCATCACCTCCAAGTTCATTTCCTCTTACTGCACCAATAATTCCACCCACGTGTGTTCCATGCAACGCGTCTGGCCCTTCTACGTCAGGATTTCCATAATTTTTATCCGTAAAATCGTCTGGGTTATCACCAATCAATTCACGATCCACATAGTTCACATTCAAATTGTAGTCAAGCATTCCCTGAATCTGAGCCTTCTGCTTGTCGATCACCTCCATTGTAAGGTCACCCGTAAGAATTGCTTTCGCAGCTCTTTTCAATTGCTTCATTTGATCATTATCTGGCTTCCACTTCTCAAGATCTTCCAGTGTATAATCAGTCTTCCCAATTTGAGAGCTTACCATAACAGGAATCTGCTGGATCATTTGAGGCATCATATCCAATTGTGCAATCACTGAAGAATACATTTCAATTTCTGCTTCTACATCAGTTTTCACTTCTTGATAAAGCTCGTATTCTTTTTTCTCGTCAGCAGAAAGTGTTTCAGGATCAACCTTCTCAAATTTCGCTGTATATTTTCTTAATAATCTGGTTTTCTCAAGATTTGCCTCGTTTAGATTTTCACCATTTGAGTTACCAAGGAAATTCCATCCATAAACATCATCAACATACCCGTTATTATCATCATCGATCTTGTTTCCTGGGATCTCATCTTTGTTCACCCAGATCTTACCTTTCAGATCCTCATGTTCAATATCAATTCCAGAGTCGATTACAGCTACAACTACAGTTTCGGATTTTCTTTTCTTAAGCATTTTATATGCTTTTTCTGTCTCCATTCCTGGTTTCTTACCATTGTACCAGTTCAGGATCTCCTTCGTCTCTTGTCCATAAATAACATTAGTGATTCCTAATGCAAATACGGCAAGGCTCAATTTGATTATTGTCTTCTTCATAATAATGATTGCAAATTCTTAAAGCTCTAAATTAGTTAAATTCAATTAGTCAGCTTTTATTTTTTGACCTTTCGGTCTATATTTACGTCATAAGGTTAAAAACAATTATCAATGGCTAGCCACATCTCTTTTAAAATAAGTTTTCTTACATTCCTGTTTGCTCCGCTATTCACAGTATTAGCTCAAAAGCCCATTCCTGGATATTCTTCAATGGACAATTCAAAAAAGAATCTGGTGAGCTCATTTGCAGTCCCATATTCGTTGACGAACATGGAGAATTTATCAAAGAATAAGATCAACATTCATCATGTAACTCCTAAATGGATCTACATTCAGTCTAGCCTAAGTCAATTACAAGAACTGGTAAAATCAGAAACGATAAACGATTTTTATTATGACAATGCGATTCCAACTGCATTGGCAGATTCTGCGAGACTACTTCATTTTGTTAATCAGGTACATAATGGTACAGGAGGGCTTGACTCCCCTTACACGGGAAAAGGAGTTATAGTAGGGATCGTCGATCAGGGATTGGATTTCACCCACCCAGACTTTAAAAATGATGATGGAACAACAAGAGTCCTAAGATACTGGGACCATACTCTTTCAAGTGGAGGCCCTGCGTCATCTTACGGATATGGAATTGTTTGGAACGAAGAGCAGATCAACAGTGGCGCATGCATCAGCACCGAAAGTGGCACTGGCCATGGAACTACAGTCGCTGGAATGGCATGTGGAAACGCAAATGCCAATGGTCAGAACAGAGGAATGGCACCTGAAGCAAATCTGATCATTGTTGAATCGAATTTTAGTCTACCAAACTGGACGATGACCATAGCAGATGCCTGCGATTACATCTTCAAAGTAGCTGATACACTAGGAATGCCTGCCGTAGTTAATTTAAGTCTTGGTTCCTATTTAGGAAGTCATGACGGAGATGACCCTGCGAGTGAATACATGGAAGGTTTACTCGATGAAAAACCAGGTAGAATTATTGTTTGCGCAGCTGGAAACTCAGGAGCAAAAGGGAAATATCACGTTCAGGGAACTCCTACTGCAGACACCACCTTTGTTTGGATCAAAAATAATCCAAGTGGTTCAGCAGCCTTCGGTGCAAATACGATCTATTTTGACCTGTGGTCGGACATGTCCAACGCAAACTACAATTACGCATTCGGAGCTGACAGGCCATCACCAACTTATGGATTCAGAGGAAGAACGGATTTCATTCCGGCAAACACGGCCTTAGGTGGCGTTATTTACGACACTATTTACAATGATCTCGGCAATCGTATTGCGACAATAGAAATTTACCCAGAACAGATCGATGATGATCTTCGAATTCAGGTACTTTTTACCAATGTGGATTCGACATCTTATAATTTCAGATTCATGACCGAAGGATCAGGATTGTACGACATGTGGAGCGGTGCATGGCTAGGGTTAAATGACTTTGTTACTACACTACCCTCACCTTCTGTGGTACCTGAGATCATTCATTACCAAATGCCGGATGAGGAACAATCGATCGTTTCTTACTGGAATTGTTCTGAAAAGGTAATTTCAGTTGGAAATATGAGAAATCGTAAGGGTCATACTACTAAAAATATGACCTATTACACACCAAGTGACAATACTCCAGTTGGTCAATTAAGTCCAAATTCCAGTAAAGGACCATCAAGACATAATATCACTAAACCAGATGTCACCGCTAGTGGAGACGTTACTCTGGCCGCCGGTCCAATGTGGATGTTAGCATCACCTAGTTACAACAATACGGTGGATGTGAATGGATGGCACGCAAGAAACGGAGGTACATCAATGGCTTCGCCTGTGGTTGCAGGAATTGCCGCCCTATATCTGGAATCTTGTCCAAGAGCATCGTATTCTTCTTTCAAGAATGACCTGATCGGTACGGCATATAGCGACCAATTCACTGGCGTTGTCCCGAACAATTCTTATGGTTATGGAAAACCTCATGCTCTAAACTTGCTGCTAGGGACAGATTTTACTGCGTCCGTATCAGGAGACATCAGCATGTGTTCGGAACCGATCCCATTAACAGTATCTACATCTATCACACCGTCTTCTATTGAATGGAATGATGGCGGAATGGGAAGCCCTTATTTAATTCCTTCTGGAGGTGAATATACTGCTTCTGTTTATGACAACCGAGGATGTGTTGCCATTACAGACACTCATTTCGTCACACAATTAGAAGTACTTCCAATTCTTCCGATTATTGCATCAGGATATACATTGGCATCCTTGTCATTTACGAATTACCAATGGACACTCAACGGAGTTGACATCCCAGGAGCAAACTCACCAACTTTGGATATCTTTCCTCCCTACGGAGTTTATACCTGTTATTGCGTAAGTGATGATGGATGTATTTCTGAGACTCCACCATTCAACGTATTTGTCGGTTTGGAAGAACAGAATACGCCGGAAATAAATGTTGCGCCGAATCCATTTCAGAATACATTTGATATAATTGGCATGGACGTTCTCGATGAAGTATTGATTATCAATGAAAAAGGACAAATCGTTCCGCATGTTTTGAATGGAAATTCGATTCAAATGGATAGCTCTCTTTCTTCCGGAATTTACCATTTGATCATCAATTCAAACGGTACTTTGAGACACACAAAAATCACCAAATTGTAAACCACCGATTTAATTTATATTTTTGAGCCCTAATTTTTAACGAATGGATTTAACAGGTATCATTGCTATCTCCGGTAAACCGGGTCTTTTTAGAGTAATTGCGCAAGGAAAGAACAACATTATTGTAGAATCATTGATCGACAATAAGCGAGTTCCGGCCTATGCATCAGACAGAATTTCTGCATTGGATGATATTTCTATCTACACTTATGATGAGGATGCTCCTTTAAAAGATCTGTTCGTGGCGATCTTTGAAAAAGAAGGTGGCAAAGAATGTCCTTCTCACAAAGAAGACCTAGATGTCCTTCGTACTTATCTACTTGAACTACTTCCTAATTTTGATCAGGAAAGAGTTTATCCTTCAGATGTGAAAAAGATCTTTCAATGGTACAACCTTTTAATGAAGGCGGGTCTAATGAAGATCGAAGAAAAGAAGGAAGCTAAAGCTCCTAAAAAAGCTGATGCAGCTGAAAAGAAAGATAAGGCTGAAACCAAAGAGAAAAAGCCTGCGGCTAAAAAACCTGCAGCTGCTAAACCTAAAGCTGATAGTGCAAAAGCAAAAGCCGCTAAGCCGGCAGCTGCTAAGAAAGCCACTGCAACAAAAACAGGCACCAGTAGAGGTAAATAATTAATTCTTTAAGTCGGCTAAGCCGACTTTTTTTTGCTATGAAATTGACTCAACAACAACGACATTTTGTTCAAAATGGACTAAAGATCAATACCTGGTCTGATATTGAAATCTACTTCAAGGATCTTTTAGATCGAACCATCCTAACTAGAGAAGAGCTAATTCAATGGTTGAAAGACAAAAGTGAACTCGAAGCTGTTCTTGAGGAAGATCTTGCCTGGCGATATATCAAAATGACTATTGATACAAGAGATGAAGCTCTCTCTTCTTCATACACTGACTTTGTAACCAAGATCCAACCTGAAATTGCACCATTTGAAGATCAGCTGAATAAAAAACTCGCTGAGAGTTCGTTTGTTTCGGAATTGGAAAAGGACAATGCCTATCAAATCTATTTAAGGGGAGTTAAAACCGCTTTAGAACTCTATCGTGACGAAAATGTACCCATTGAAGCGGAGATCAACGAAAAGAGTCAGCAATACGGATCTATCTCAGCAGCCCAGAGCATTGAACATGAAGGAAATGTGCTTACAATGCAAAAGGCCGCATCTTTTTTGAAAGAAACCGACGAGGCTCTTCGTAAATTGATCTTTGAAAAGATCCATAATCGTCGACTTGAAGATATTGACAAGCTTGATCAACTCTATTCTGAATTAATCCAACTTCGACATAAAATAGCTTTGAATGCTGGCTTTGAGAATTTCAGAGATTACAAATTCAAAGCACTGGGTAGATTTGACTACTCGAAAGAGGATTGTTTTGAGTTCCACAATGCGATTAAGAGATCCATCGTACCGATGGTAAAGGAAATCCAGAACAAGCGACTTTCAAAGCTTGGAAAATCGAAGTTCAAACCATGGGATCTGGAAGTTGATCCTGAAGGAAAGCAACCGTTAACACCATTTGAAGGTGGTGAAAGACTTCTAGAAGGAACGGTTAATATGTTGAATAAGATCGATCCTTATTTTGCAGATTGCCTCGTGACAATGAATAAAATGGGCCATCTGGACCTTGATTCAAA
>SBFR01000005.1 GCA_006227105.1 Bacteroidota bacterium | reverse complement strand
TATTTCTTTCCGTCCACTTCGTAAAACTTTCGGTAGTTTCCACTGGTTGCTATGGCTTTGTCGGTGATCTGTATAACGTTTTCCAGCTTGCGAACTCCATCCTCAGACTGTTCAACCGGTGCGTCAATACCGATTTTCCATGCCTCGCCTGATCTATTCTTCCCAGAAACGATCATTTCTCCTCCGATCTCCACGTAGAAATTGGAATGTCCCTTCGAACGAATAAAATCTGCTACCACATCAACTGAAAGTCCTTGTGCAATGGCATTAAAATCCATTTTAAAACGAGGGTCTTTTTTCTCAAGCAGACAAGAATCTCCGATAAAATTCATAGTATGGATCTGTCCTTGTTTAAAGGAAACAAATTGAAGAATGGAATCCACTTCTTGTCCACTTAAAGGCGAACCCATGTCCTTCATAAATCCCCATCCTGCAACCAGCGGAAAGACAGAAGGATCAAACAATCCATTGGTTAAAGAATAAACTTCCTGACTCTTTGAATAACACCTTTTGAAATAACCACTGGGATCAATCAAAGTATTCGTACTTTCTCCATTATTGAGTTGGGAGATCACAGAAGAATCTACATACGTTGACAACGACTGATCAAAGCGATTCAATAAAGAATCAATTTCCTCTTTCGAAAAGTGGAGCTCTTTTTCAGCAACAATGATCTGATAAGTGGTTCCTTGAGCCTCTCCAAGGATAACATGTCCTTCAATGCTTTCAGAAGTAGGATTCTCTTCCCCACAGGAGAAAAGAACAGAGATCAGAAAAAGATTAATAATGCTTCTGCAGATGCGGACCTGTAGTCTCTTTCTGCCACGTATATTCTGTGGTAGGCTGATCATTTTTCGTGTACGTGATATTATGAAGCGTCTGAGTTCTGACATAAACATTTCCTTCGCCATTGATCACAACAATTCTACGTGTGATGATCGCTGTCATCAATCCATTTTCATCTGACTGAGTAAATGACTCTTGGGATACTCCTTCCGGATATTCCTGCCCCAAGGCATTCGCGATTCTTTTCTTAGCCGGTTTAGAACCATCAATATTTTCGATCTTCTGACGAGCATCCAGCAATTGTTCTTTCTTAGCCGATTCCTGATTGATCGTACCCGCTTCCATCGCCTTGTTCAGGTCTTCAACCTTCAATGCGTTCTCCTTTTGTTTGTCTGTAGAATTTTCAAGGAACTCATCTGTGCTTGACGAGATATTCTCTACTCCACTTCGAGTCGCCATTCTTTGCTCATCATCAGACATCCCTTTTTCTTCGTATGAAGCATTCGCTCCTACATTAATGATCTCAACGACTGTAGCATTCTGAGCCAGCTTCTCATCCGCCTGCTCTTTGATCACCACTTGCTTTTTATCTTCCTCGTCGATGATGTTTTTATTGGCTAGGTATTTAATGTTCTCCTGCTCTAATTTCTCTCTTTTCCCTTCATTAAGGACAAACTCGTTCTCTTTGTATTTCTCTACATTTTCTTTTCGACCATTATCACGATCCGAGAAATCCTGGTCTAATTCCGAATTGATCACGATCATTTGCGAAGCATTCCCTTCTGTACGAAGATCCGCATATTCGGACTTTACTTTTTCAGCTTCAATAACAACAGTTTCAACTGTCTTCAGCTCTTCTTTGTTACCCGGAGCATGCTTACTGTCTGAAACAGCTCTTTCATCCACCTTAAGATTCTCAAGAACGATCACTGAATTGTTGGATGTCAGTGCCTGCTCTTTTTCATCGCTGATGGTATTGTATGTGTTTTCCGCATTCTTTTCAACGTCCTCTACCAGTTGATCATTGCGTCGTTGTCTTTCGTATCCTTCAATGTTATCTTCTTCTACTCTATTTTGTACAAGATCCAACTTGACATCAGAATCGATATTTCGGTCAATATACTTCTCAGAACGCTCCTGCATTTCAACACGCAGAGCACCTGAATAGCTATCCAGAAGATCATGATTCTCCACATAAACATTTGTGCGCTGCGTATAATCAATGTCACCTTCAGCCTCAACAATATCCAGTTTATCTTGTGCTCTTCGAAGATCAGACGTTTTGTACTGATTATCAGTAATCGCGATCATTTCGTATTCAAGATCTGCATCTCTCAATGCTTTAACAATGGCTCTTCTATTATCGTCAGACTCTTCATTTGACACTGAAATTCCTTCTACAACTCTTCGGATCTCATTCGTAGTTTCTTCCTGCTGAATCGCTTTAAGATCGCGCATCATGTTCTCATTCGCCAATGCCCCATCAACAGTATTCACTACCGCTTCATTCTTGATATTCTTTCTTTCAATATCAGCCTGCACTAACAATGCATAGCCATCCATGATCGAATTCTCCGGGAATGGATCACCCAACGGCTTTAATTCTACAGCCCCAAGATCTCTTGGATTGAGAATTGCCTCAATTTCATCGATCTTTTTCTGTGGATATGGATCAACTGCTCTTACTGAAAGTGCTCTTTCGTAATACTCTCTTGCCTTTTCGTAATCTTCAGCATTGAAATACTCATCGGCCTTGTCCACGATCTTTCTGTAACTTCTTTCCGCTTCAGCCAAACTCTTTTCGCGCTCTCTACGTTCACACTCGATCGATTGATTCTTCGCGTATGAATTATTTGGGTACAACGCCAATGCAGCATCATACTTCGCCTTCGCATCAAGGTATTCATCGGAAGAAAAATAACTATCTGCCTCCTGGATCAATTTGTTGAACTTATCCTGTTTTTCCTGCTCGCTTTTACTTGCATTGGCAAGATCATCAAGAATCTGTTGCATTTCAGCAACTTTATCTTTTGCCGCCTGACTGTCAGGACGAACATTCAATGCATTTTGATAATG
>SBFR01000240.1 GCA_006227105.1 Bacteroidota bacterium | reverse complement strand
AAAGGGGGACGATCGTCCCCCTTTTTCATGCCTACTTATTATTATTTAGAAGTTATTCTTTTTTAGGAAATCTATATTCAAGGAAACACCAAGAGTTGCCATGAAATTTAAGTTCTTCACCAATCCTGGCAAATATTTGATTCCATATTCGTAAGACCATGCTGATCCTTTTGAATACATGTGATGGGTATATTCGAAACCAATTGGCAGCTTTTTGTTGTATGCATCCATTGTATACTCCACCAACATCACAGTTAAACCACCACCGTCTGTGTTTACACGACCAACATACACATCATCAAAATCATTCTGAAGAGCCGCAATTACATTGAAATTATCGACAGAAACCCAGCTAGCTCTTCTTTCTCCATATCCCTGTGCATTCACTTTGATATTCACAGCCTTTGAAATGGAAATTCCAGCTTTTAAAAATTTATACTCCTGAACTGTTGACATTGATTGCATTGAAACTTGTTCAATAATTTCTGGAGAATCGATTCTTGGTGAAACAGATAGATCTATTTTATTCATGTTATACCAAGTAAAGCCTTGAGCATAGCCAAGATTGACTCCCATTTTAACTTGTTGCATTGCAGGAACAGACGTTACGTAAACTGTTTGACCCACCTGTTTCAATCTTAGAGTTTGTTCAACTTCCTTCATACTACTATTGAAGAAATACGTACCATATACGTTCAATTCCTGAGCATGAGGCACTTTGAATTTTGACATTACAAGTTCGTTCGACAATACATCAGTAAATTCGTTATTCTCCGGAAAAATGTGATCTCCTAATCCATACTTGTAGGATATACCGTAATTCAAATTCCCTTTACCAACATATGCAATAGTGGTCTTCAAATCGAGCAAAGAAGAATTAATCTTCGATCCAGCCATATGCCATAAAGGTATCTGCCAAACCAAAAGACTCAAATTTTCAGGCTTTTCGGCTACCTTATCAATGATCACAATATTTTCATTAGAGGACATTACTTCATCCTGTGAAAAGATGATATTCGAAACTGAAATTGCAGTTAATACTGCTGTTAAAATTACCTTTTTCATTCTGCAATTAATTTTCAGTTAGTTTACCTTGACCAATAATGTACCCTCCTACACTAGGAGTAGACATGTAATTGTCACAGAATTCAATTGACAACTTACCATTGACTCTATTCAAGTGAACAATGTCAGTATACGCTCGATACAAATAAGTTCCATTGAAATATTCCAATTTCACTTCGTTAGGACCCGGTGTTCCAGCTTGTAGGCAAGAGTACGATGTGAACATTGTAGGCGATGCGGTTCCAAAGGTCGCCTTTACATACTTCGAACCATTTGTCCCTGTAATTACAAGTACACCAGTTGACGTTGAAGAGGTGATCTGACCAGCTGTAAAGCTTGTAGTAACACTTGACGCTGTAAACTGATTATCTACAATTCCAAAGCAGTCAGCCTGTGATAAAACGCAAGGCTCACATTCAGGACCACAGTCAACTCCATCTTCATTACCATCCATAACACCATTTAAGCAAGTGTAGGAAACAACTTCGGCCTGTCCAGGTATTGGGAGATCCGTCTTTTTTCTACAAGACACCATCACACCAAACAAGATCATCAGTGAGAGGGCCATTAGGTTAATTAATTTCATAGTTTATAATTTGAACCAATGTTAGGAATATTATTTCGTAAGTTGATACGTGATTCATTATTTTTGTTCCATAGAGTTCCAAACGGAACTCTTTCTCGATTTCTGTTTCCCGATCTGATTCGGATAGCAGAAACGACCATATATTTAGATCCCACGTTTGTTTTCAACCGTGGGATTTTTTATTTTTTCTTTGTAAATTTTGACCAGCTAATTAAACCCAGAATCATGAGAACCCTTCTAACCTTATCAGTCATTTCAATCCTGCTTTTTTCTACTTCATGCGGAAAAAGAAAAAAGATTTCTGAAGAAGATGCCGTTGATTACATTGCTTATACCCTAAGTCAAAATGGTGATGGAATTGCCAAACAATCCAGTGACATTGCGAAAGACATGAGTCAAGTGATATCCTTCCTGCCATGTGGGGCCACCAAAGACACAACAGTACACTTTACCATCTCTGGAGCCATATCTGCTGATTTTACATTTGTAAGACATTATGAATTGGTATGTTCCACTGATACTTCAATCATTTGTAGTGGAACAAACACTGGGTACTTTGAGAACAACAAATTGAAAATCAACAACTCGAGCACTCGACAATGGACCACAACAGGTATAGGTGTAAATTATTCCAATTACACTTTCAATGGAACTTCTTCAGGTGGAGGAACATGGATATCAAAAGTCCGTCGAGAAAAAACAATTAATACGGACTGGACAATTGTAAATACGAACGTCATTATTGACAAGACAACGCGTAAAATAACAAGTGGTTCAGGTACGTTTAACCTTTCCTGTAGTGTAGTTGATGGAAATGATTACACTTATTCAGGAACAATAACTTACAACGGAAATGGATCAGCGACAATTGTGATCAATGGCAATACATATACCGTTCAGATCTACTAAAATGAAAAAAATATAAACCAAAAAAGGGGAGTAAAACTCCCCTTTTTTTCAAATCAAAAGATATTAATATCTGTAGTGTTCTGCCTTGAATGGTCCTTCAACCTTCACACCGATATAGTCCGCTTGATCTTGTGATAGTGTCTCAAGTTCAACACCGATCTTCGCAAGATGCAATCTTGCTACTTTCTCGTCAAGGTGCTTAGGAAGCATATACACATCATTCTCATAATTTGCACTGTTCTGCCATAATTCTAGCTGAGCCAATGTCTGGTTTGTAAACGAATTCGACATCACAAATGAAGGGTGACCAGTGGCACAACCAAGGTTTACAAGTCTACCTTCTGCAAGGATAATGATCTCATTTCCTTTTACATTGTAGATATCAACCTGTGGCTTAACTGTGTACTTTGATGAACCATAATTATTGTTCAACCAAGCCATATCGATCTCGTTATCAAAGTGTCCGATGTTACAAACGATCGCTTTGTCCTTCATTTTTTCGAAATGACGTCCTACTACGATGTCTTTATTACCTGTAGTAGTCACAATGATATCACCTAAATGAACCACTGAATCCAGACGCTTCACCTCAAATCCATCCATAGCTGCCTGAAGTGCACAGATCGGATCGATCTCCGTTACGATCACTCTTGCACCAGCACCTCTCAATGAAGCTGCAGATCCTTTACCAACATCTCCGTATCCACAAACAACTGCTACTTTTCCAGCCATCATTACGTCAGTTGCACGGCGAATAGAATCAACCAATGATTCTTTACATCCATATTTGTTATCGAACTTCGACTTAGTCACTGAATCGTTTACGTTGATCGCAGGCATGACAAGTGTTCCGTTCTTCTTTCTTTCATACAAACGGTGAACTCCTGTTGTTGTTTCTTCAGAAAGACCTTTGATGTCCTTTGTCAATTCAGGGTAACGATCAAATACCATATTTGTAAGGTCACCTCCATCATCAAGGATCATGTTCAATGGCTTTCCATCTTTAAATGCAAAAAGTGTCTGCTCAATACACCAGTCAAATTCTTCTTCATTCATTCCTTTCCAAGCATAAACCGGAATTCCAGCTGCTGCAATAGCTGCTGCTGCGTGATCCTGAGTTGAAAAGATATTACATGAAGACCAAGTAACTTCGGCCCCAAGTTCCACAAGAGTCTCAATTAATACCGCTGTTTGAATTGTCATGTGAAGACATCCCGCGATTCTCGCACCCGCCAATGGCTTAGTCGATCCATACTCCTCACGAAGTGACATTAACCCCGGCATTTCTGCTTCTGCCAGTTTGATTTCTTTACGACCCCACTCTGCCAGACTAATGTCTTTCACCTTGTAGGCCAATCTTTCTGTTGTATTGCTCATATTTATTTGTAATTCTCTAATTTGTAAAAGCGTGCAAAGTTACGAAACTCCCTTTTGAATAAAAAATTATAATCGTTTCCTTATCAGATCTTCCATGCAATCCACAAAACGCGGATGATCATTTGAACTTGGAACCAGTTGCACTTTCTCTCCTCCATGTTCTTCAAAGATCTCCTGGTATTCCTCTCCAATCTCGATCAAGGTCTCCAGACAATCGGCAACGAATGCAGGAGAAAATACAAGAAGCTTTTTTGATCCTTTTTTAGCCTGTTCCTCAACGACTTTATCCGAAAAAGGCATCAGCCATTTTTTATCCAGTCTCGACTGAAAGCAAACTGTGTAATCACTTTCAGCTAAGCCAAGTTTCGATGCGATCAACCTAGTCGTTGCGTAACATGTTGCCTTGTAGCAAAACTTATTCTTCTGATTAACTTCAGTTTCACAAGGCTGATCTTCACAAAGATCATCTCCTTCATATACTTTATCCACCTGTCTTTCAGGTAATCCGTGATAAGAAAACAGGATGTGATCATATGATGAAAGATCAAAGGCTTTGGAACGATCGACTACCGAATCTATATACCCTTCATGATCCCAGAATTGACTTATGATCTTTACTTCAGGGATCACCCACCATTTTGAAATGATCTTCATCGCCTTATCGATTGCAGAACCCGTCGAAGCACTTGCGTATTGTGGAAATAATGGAACAATGATCAATTGATCAAAATTCATCTTTTTCATTCGTTCCAAAACATCATCCAAAGACGGATTCTGATATCTCATAGCAAATTCAACATGGACATCTTCATCCGGAAATCGGTTCTGAACAAGCTCTACCAACTTCTCAGTATAGGTCAATAACGGCGACTTATTATCGCTTAGGTCCCATAATTCTTTATAGATCTTTGCTGACTTTGGAGCTCTGAACGGAACAATGATTCCATTAACAAGAAGTTTTCTTGGTAACCAAGGGATATCGATTACCCTCGGATCATTCAGAAATTCACTTAAATATCTTCTGACATCTGAAACACTTGGACTATCAGGAGTTCCAAGCTGAATCAAAAGTACACCTGTTGTTTTTTTCATGAATAGAACAATTTTTTCTGCCACATATCCGCATCTTCTTCCTTCAGCAAGTCCAATTTTGTCAGATATCTTATCACTTTATCAAAGGCCAGTGGATATTCAATTCCATCATAGTTCCAATCTGTTTCGATCAGCCAGTTCTCGACTTGTCCGGATCGAAGATTGTATCTCCATGAAATCACTTCCACCGAATCTTCATCTTTCTTTACTTCAAGGGCCTTCTTATTGACGATCTCACACATTCTTTTCAAAAGATCCCCGTGCTTTTCCAACACTTCATTTCTAACCGCGATCACAAAACAAGGCCAAGGTGTTACCACCTCATCAATGTACTTGCATTTTCCCTGTTCCGTAAAAGGAAAGGTGGTATATTTTTCCCACAGAAAGCCTTGGGCTTCATTATTCTCTAGAGCCCAAAGTCCACCATAGATATCTCCGACCACATTGAATCGTAGATTAGCTGTTTCCCATCCTTCCTGAGAGGCCTTAACAAAGGTCATTAGATGAGACCCTGAACCTTCACGTGAAATAGCAAACGTTTTATCTTTTAACTCATCCACCTTTTTGATCGATGAATTTGCGGGTACATGGATACCCCAGTGTAGAGGGGTCGTAACATAAACCTGAATGATCTTTGCGTCCAGACCTTCTAAGATCGCCTTCGTGATTCCTTCGGTCAAAAGTACTGCAATGTCAAGTGAACCTGTTTCCAGTCCTCTGATCATCTGACCTGTACCACCACCCATATCGCTCCAGTGCAGATCAAGACCAATCTCTCTAAATCTACCTTCCTCAATTGCCAGTCTCCATGGCAAATTGAAATGTTCAGGCACCCCTCCTATCTTTAAACCTACAGTTGTCATTTCTTTTCTAAAAATTGCATATCGTACAACTTCCTGTAATATCCTCCTGATTTTAATAACTCATGATGAGTTCCCTTCTCCATCACCTCTCCTCTTTCAAGAACTACGATCATGTCGGCTTGTTGGATTGTGGAGAGTCTGTGCGCGATCACAATGCTGGTCCTTCCTTTCGTTAGTTTTGCAGTTGCTTTCTGAATCAATTCCTCAGATTCATTATCAATACTTGACGTAGCCTCATCCAGGATCAAAATATGTGGATTATAAACATAAGCCCTGATGAATGAAAGCAATTGCCTTTGTCCTACCGATAAAACTCCTCCTCTTTCACCTACTTGATAATCGTATCCACCCGGTAGTTTTTCAATAAAATCATGAGCGCCAACTTCTTTCGCGGCCTGTATCACTTCTTCTCTTGAAATGGCTAGATCTCCCAGGGTGATGTTGTTGTGAACCGTATCAGAAAACAAAAAGACATCTTGAAGAACGATTGCAATATTCTTTCTCAAATAATTCAGCTCAATATCATTGATCGATGTATCGCCAATGCTGATCTTACCTTCCTGAAACTCATAAAATCTTCCTAATAAATTGACTATCGTTGATTTTCCTGCGCCGGTGGCCCCAACAAAAGCAACGGTTTTACCAGCGGGTATTGTCAAGTTGATATCCTTTAGAACAAATTGGTCATCGATATAGGCAAAGCTTACATGTTCAAAGTTGATGTCATGATTAAAGTTACAAGAGGTGATCTGACCTTTATTCTGAATATTCTCTTCATGATCCAGAATTTCAAAAACTCGCTCAGCACGAACTGTCCCTCTCTGAAGAACATTGAACTTATCTGCCAATTGTCTGATCGGTCTGTATAGCTGATAGATCCATAACGTGAACGCAATGATCTCACCATACATGTTGCGAATCTCTTCGCTGGTTTTACCTTCCACTTTCAAAGCTCCCCATACCAACAATAGAGCTACGGATAATGAGCTCAACATTTCCACCACAGGGAAGAAAATGGAGTTTGCCCATACTGCATTGATATGTGCTTGTCTATGTCCTTTGTTGATCTCCTCGAATTTCTTGTATTCCTGCTTTTCACGATTGAACATCTGCACGATAGACATTCCGGAGATCCTTTCCTGCACAAACGTGTTCAACTTCGTAACCTGAGCTCTTTCGAGCTGGAAAGATTTTCTCATCGCTTTAGCAAAAATCCTTGTTGCGATGATCAATAGAGGGATGGGTACCAATGTCATCAATGATAATTCCCAATTCGAAAGGAACATAAGGATCAATACAAAGATCAAAGAGATCATGTCACCAACAATGTCCATCAATCCTGAAGAAAAGACTTCAGTGATTGCCTCAAGATCCGATACCACTCTGGTCACCAGTGCTCCAATAGGCGTTCGATCGAAATACCTCATCCTGAAACTTAAAACGTGACCCACCAGCTTTTTACGAATGTCTCGAATAATATTCTGTGCCAGGAGATTTGAAAGATATGAACCAGCAAACTGAAGTAATCCTTCAATCACAAGAAGGGCAATGATCACGAGTGTCCAGTTCAATAATTGAACGCTATCCTGTGTCTTAACAATGAACTTATCGACCATCTCTCCTATCAATTTAGGTCGAAGTGGTCCTATGAATGAAAGGGTTATGGTACAAAATACGGCAAGCGCAAATAAACCTCTATATGGTTTGGCATGCGAGAGCAATCTCCGAAAGACAAGCGTATTAAGTCCTTTTTTTTCTGACATCAGGGCAAATTTACCCAATTTTAAAGCTTGACAACCAGCTTGAAACAATTAGTTTTATAGTTTATTTACAAATCATCGGTGAATTTGTTCTCTTTTTGATTTAACTTTAAACCAAAGGCCCAAGTATGATCCACAATTTATCCAAAACAAACTCGATCTTTAATGTTTTCCTGAGTGAGATCAGAGATGCAAAAATTCAGAAAGATGCTATGCGTTTTAGAAAGAACATGGAGAGAATTTCTGAAATAATGGCTTACGAACTTTCGAAGACCCTTGAGTTTAAAAACGTTTCTATCACTACTCCTCTTGGTCAAGCTGAGACAGCAATTCTTAAAGAACAGCCCGTTTTGGCTACTATCTTGCGCGCTGGACTCGCAATGCATCAAGGTTTATTGAATTACTTTGACAAGGCAGAATGTGCATTTGTTTCCGCTTATCGCAAACACAAAACAGCTGAAGACTTTGATATCCATGTTGAGTATCTTGCTTCTCCTAAAATAGATAATAAGGTGCTCATCCTATCTGACCCCATGTTGGCCACAGGATCTTCAATGGTTTTAGTTTACAAGGCGATGCTTAAGCAAGGAAAACCATCAAGAACGATCATCGTTTCTGCCATTGCTACTCCTCAGGCACTTGA
>SBFR01000193.1 GCA_006227105.1 Bacteroidota bacterium | reverse complement strand
GAAGGTCCATACCAGGATGCAGATGGAATTGATAACGTTGGACCATATGTAGATGGTAGTGGAACACTTGTTACACCAACTGTTACGGCAGCTATTGCTGGAAACGGAATTGTTTACAAAGGAATTGGTATTGGATATTCTGATGGTGTGATCGATAATGAGCGTTTCGGTATGCGTCGATTCACTTACTATACTTCGACATCTCAATATCCTTACAATGACCCGGGTACAGCTGCTGAATACTACAACTTCATGAGAGGTCGTTGGGCGAATGGTTCAGAAATGTTCTATGGTGGTTTAGGATATGAAGGTTCTACTGGTGTTACAACAGTGTTGTCTGATTACATGTTCCCTGGAACATCAGATCCATTGAATTGGTCTACTGCTGGAACAGATATGAGTGGTGCCTTCCCGAATGGATGGGATGAATCAACGAATAACAACCCTTCTGGTGACCGTCGTTTCGTACAGTCTGCTGGTCCATTTACACTACGTCCAGGGGCCGTAAATAACATTACAGTAGGTATCGTATTTGGTAGAGGTGCGGATGGAGACCTATTCTCATCTGTAAATGCAATGAAGAGAGCTGATACGAAAGCTCAGGCGTTGTTCGATGCTTGTTTCAAGATCCTTTCTCCTCCAGATGCTCCGAAATTGACGATTCAGGAATTGGAAAATGAGTTGATCCTTATGTTGGAAAACCCAATTTCTTCAAATAACTATCAGGAAGCATATGAAGAGATCGATGATATCAATATCCCAGATCCTACAGTAGATCGTTACTATAGATTTGAAGGATATCAGATCTTCCAGCTTGCTTCAGAAGAAGTATCGGTTGCTGATATTGCTGATCCTACAAAAGCTCGTTTGGTTGCTCAGTGTGATATTAAGAATGACGTTGAAAGAATTATCAATTTCGAATTTGATGAAGCACTTGGTTTCTCAGTACCGGTTGAAAAAGTTGACGGGGAGAACAATGGTATTAGACACTCATTCAGAATTACGGATGATGCTTTCGCTAGTGGTACAAGAACATTGGTAAACCACAAGACTTATTACTATGTAGCGGTTGCTTATGCGTTCAACCAATTCAAGAAGTATGATCCAAATGATCCACTTGCTTTGGACGGACAAAAGATTCCTTATATCTCATCTCGTTTGAATTATGATGGAACTGCGATTGCACCAATTGCTGCAATTCCTCATAATCCAACTCCAGAGGCTGATGGTACAGCTCAAAGAATTGAGTATGGTTCGTCACCAAGAATCACTCGTCTTGATGGATACGGTAACGGAAACAGAGCTCTTGAGTTTACACCATCTACTTTGTCGGCTGTACTTTCAACTGGTTTCGTAGAAAATCCGGTTTACGATTATGGAGCCGGACCAATCAACGTAAAAGTTGTTGACCCATTAAATCTTGCTGGAGGTTACTATGAATGTAAGTTCAGAGACTATGGAGTTTCTACATCGAATGGAGCGGATACTGCAAGTTGGGTGATCTATCGCTATGATAAGAAGAACGGTTCATTGATCGATTCAGTAGAATCTGAAAGAACAATTCAAAGTTCAAACGAACAGATCATTCCACAATGGGGTGTGAGTGTGCAGATCTATCAAGAGAAGTACTACGGTCAATCAGGAAATGCATCTGTTAAGGTGACTGATATGATCGATGCTTCAATTGATTTCTCTGATTCATCAAAGAGATGGTTATCTTTCATTGAGGATAATGATGCATTCTATCCGACGAACTGGATTCGTTCAGGAGATTATACTCCTGGAACAGATGAGTGTGATGATCAAGTTTTACCATACTTCGATCCATGTCAATATAAGGATGAGGCTGGTCAGGATGACGACAAGAATTTTGCTAAACTATTGGACGGAGGTGTTGCTCCACATCGTTTAGTTGGATATCAGGCTGACTTTATGCCATTAGCTTACTATAATTTGGCTTCACCAGGATCTGCTAAAACGAATGCTTCGATTTCGTTCTTGCCAAGTGTTAACATTGTATTGACATCAGACAAGAGCAAATGGACAAGATGTCCGGTAATTGAATTAGGTAGATCAACATCATTGAATGTAGGTGGTGCTGCACCTGGTCAAATGAGAAAGAGTCAAAGTGTTGATAAGAATGGTAACCCTGATGGAACAGGAACAGGTATGGGATGGTTCCCAGGTTATGCTGTTGACTTAGAATCAGGTGCACGTCTTTACATGGCTTTCGGTGAAAATTCTTTCCTTGGAGCAGAGAATGGAGCGGATATGAAGTGGAATCCATCAGACAGATTGGTTGATGGTGTTGGTAATCCTTTAATGGGTGGTCAGCATGCGATCTATGTATTCAGCTACAATCAAAAGACGATCAATGGTTATACTCAAGGATTTGACTTCCCAGCCTATGATCCATTCGTAGCAGAATCTAATGGTGGAAACTTTGCTTATCAGAAGATGTTGGAAGTTGAAGCTAACAACTCTGCGTCGAAGAGAGAATTCTACGGTAGTCTTTCGTGGGTGGCAAACCCAATCTTAACAGTAGATCAGACATTGCTTTCTTCTGATGTTACAATTAAGTTGAGAATCAACAAGGAGTACAAGAACTTTGTTGGATCAGGAGAAAATGGTGGTAAGCCGATGTACTCTTGGTCAATGGATGATATCTCTACTGTAACTGCGAGTAAGGATCAGTTGGCAGAAGCGTTGAAAATGATCAACGTTGTACCGAACCCTTACTATGCTTATTCAGAGTACGAAAGAAACAGACTGGATACAAGAGTGAAGATCACGAATCTTCCAGAAAGATGTACAGTTCGAATCTATACCGTGAATGGTAAGTTAGTAAGAACATTTGAGAAGGATAGTCCAGTTACATCTATTGACTGGGATCTTAACAACTGGAAGAATATTCCGGTTGCAGGAGGTGTTTATTTGATACATGTGGAAGTACCTGAAATTGGAGAAGTTGTTCTCAAGTTCTTTGGAGGTATGAGACAAGTTGACTTACAAGGTATTTAATCGAACAGAAAAAGTAAATTGAGATGAAAAGTTCAATTTTGAATATAAAAAGTTTGATCGCTGCTGGAGCTGTTATTTACAGCTTCGGTGTGATCGCAGGGAATGAGGATCGTGTTGGTTCTGCAGGTGCTTCTCACATGCTTATTAACCCATGGGCAAGAAGTGCTGCTATCGGTGATGCTGGTGGTGCACACGTGAATGGTTTGGAAGCGACTTTCCACAACATTGCAGGTCTTGCATTCACGGATAAAACTCAGATCAAGTTCAATTACTCCAACTGGATGGGAAGCGCAGGAATTGCGTTCAACAGTGCGGGTATTGCATTGCGTGTTTCTGAGTCAGACGTAATTGCAGTGAGTGTTCAGTCAATGAACTTCGGTGATATTCCGATCACTACCGTAGCTAACCCGGAAGGAAATATTGGTTTCTTTACACCAAGAGCAAATATTTTCAACGTTGGTTATGCTAAGGCTTTCTCAGCATCTATCTATGGAGGAATTAACTTCAAGGTGATCTCTGAAAGTATCTCAAACTTGAAAGCGTCAGGAATGGCGATCGATGCAGGTATTCGATATGTGACTGGAGAGCAGGAGCAAGTGAAGTTCGGTATTGCACTTAAGAATGTTGGTCCGGTAATGCGTTACAAAGGTGATGGATTGGCTCAGCAGGTGAATTATGTGTCTACTGGATATCAGGCATCATTAGAAGAAAGATCAGCAACTTACGAAATGCCTTCGCTTCTTTCGATCATGGGATCATATGATTTTATCTTTAATGAGAACAGTAAGTTGATCGCGGCATTTGGATTTACAGCGAATTCATTCTCAAAGGATCAATTCCGTGTAGGTTTGGATTATGGAATGTCCACTGGTAAGGTAGCATTCAACTTAAGAGGAGGATTTGTTTATGAAAACGGTATCCTGTCTGCTGAGAATCGTTCAAATGCATTAGTTGGTCCTACAGCAGGTTTCTCTGTTGATGCGATCACTAAAAATGAAAGCGCGATCGGTATTGAATATGCGTCTAGATTCGCTGGTCAATTTGGTATCATTCACACAATTGGTGCTACGATCAATCTGAAGTAAAAAAATTATTTCATATATTTGTTACTCAAGAGAGTCCTGATGGGCTCTCTTGTTTTTGTTAGTACATCAAAGAAAAAGACAATGTCACAGGTTAATTATTATACTGAAGAAGGATTAAAAAAGTTGAAGGATGAATTGCATGATATGAAGACTGTGCAACGTCCGGCAATTTCAGCTCAAATCGCTGAAGCTCGTGATAAAGGAGACCTTTCTGAAAATGCTGAATATGATGCGGCAAAAGAGGCTCAGGGATTACTTGAAATGAAGATCTCTAAGCTGGAAAGTATTATTGCTAATGCCAGACTTATCGATGAAACAAACATTGATAATTCAAAAGTCTATATTCTTTCAAAAGTGAAGATCAAGAATGTCGCGAATGGCATGCAGATGGAGTATACACTTGTAGCCGAAAATGAAGCAGATCTGAAAGAAAAGAAGATCTCGATCGACTCACCAATTGGTAAGGGGCTGTTAGGGAAAGAAAAAGGAGAAATAGCGGATGTACAAACTCCTGCTGGAATTATGAAGTTTGAAATTTTAGAGATCTCCAGATAATGGCTACTCTTTTTACCAGAATCGTCAATGGGGAAATCCCGTGTCACAAGGTGGCAGAGAATGATAAATTTCTGGCGTTTTTAGATATTATGCCTTTGCGCAAAGGCCACGTGCTTGTTATCCCTAAAGTAGAAGTGGATTATATTTTTGACATTCAAGATGATCTTTTAGGTGAAATGATGGTGTTCTCAAAACAAGTAGCAGCTAAGATCAAGTCAACTTTTCCATGCAAGAAAGTTGGTGTTACGGTAATTGGACTTGAAGTTCCGCATGCGCATATTCACTTAATTCCGATCAATTCGATTAACGACATGGATTTTGGACAGCAAAAACTTCAGCTGAGTCAAGATGAACTGTCTGAAATTGCCGCTCAATTGAGGGCGTAAAATTGATGGACTGAAAATTGCTGATGTCGCAGAATATAAAATTGATTGTATTCGAATTCCTATGAAAAGGTGGCTGTTTAAAATATTAGGGACGTGTGGCATTCTAACTGCCGTCAGTAGCACTGGATATGCCGGCACAGGTGATTCCACAAATATTTTATTTATTGGGAACTCATATACGCACATGAACAATATGCCTAAGATCTTTGAAAAGATCTGTATTGCAAAAGGCAAAAAAGTTCATGTGGAGATGAATACTCGTTCAGGAGCATCATTTAATGTGCATACGACCAGACCTGACATGTATGAGGCGATCAAGAGTCGTAAATGGGATTATGTGGTGATCCAGGGTTATTCTCGTGAATTTACTTTTGAGCCTTCTTATCTCGATACTGCTACAATTCCTTACATGGTTCAGATCATGGATACGATCAAGCAATACAGTCCTTGTGCAAATATTCATTTGTATCTGACTTGGGGTTATAAAGATGGATTTGAGGAACGACCGGAAACAGATTCTTATGATAAGATGACCGATCGAATTGAATTTGGATATAAGTACGTGAGTGAAATATTTTCTCTGCCTATTGATCCGGTTGGATTGGTATGGAGAGAATTCAGAAGGAAACATCCTGGAATTAATTTATATGATGCGGATAATGCGCATCCGAATAAAAATGGCTCTTACCTGTCTGCTTGTACTCATTTTGCGGCAATTTTCAGGGAAAGTCCAGAAGGAGCGATCACCAATACCATTGGGACCAAGGAGGCAAAAGAGATCCAAAAGCATGCAGCTGATGTTGTTCTCAAGCGAATGAATGAGTTCAAGCTGGATGTAAACTATCACACTGTTACCCCATTGACAGGAAAGGATCAACACCAAATGATCTCTTGTAAGAGTTATTTTGTGAATGCAAAAAGCATTTCATGGGATTTCGGTGATGGTTCTACTTCAAAAGAGAAAAATGTTACCTATGTGTATAAGAAACCTGGGACATACAAGGTGAAATTAACTGTAGATGACGAATGCGGGATTAGAAGTTATACCACTAAAATCACTATTACCCAGCCGCAAAAACCAAAGTCAAAGAAAAAGCCTAAGAGTACAAAGAAAAACTAATCAGGCCTTCTTTGATTTGAATAGAAGTCTTTTCACAGAGATCTTATTGAGTACTTTGTCATAAATTTCCTCGAGTGGTTCGATGTACTTCACCATTATTGCGAACAGGATCATAAAGGTGGCAGAAATACTGACTGCAATCCAAGGATGAAGATCTCTGTCAAACAATAGAGGCTTTAACCCGAAACCAAAAACACCTCCATATAAAATGATTACGTGCACCACGTAGATCGGTAATGTATTCTGTCCAATTTTAAGGAACAACCCGGATTTTACATTAAAGTGTTTATCCACATAAATCAGTATTCCGATGAGTCCTATAACTTGACCCAGTCGTGCAATAGTGGTAGTGGTAAGCTCAAGAACACCATGATCAGTCAATCCTTTTGCAACGGTGTATTTATCCACCCAATGAAGAGCCGACTGAGTACCAAAATTCAGAATTAACGCAATCGCAATAAATACGGCACCAAACCACCATTCTCTGGTCTTATGTTCATATGTTCTAATGATGCTGCCTAGCATTCCTCCCAGAATAGTATAACCCGAATACCTGACAAACGAAAAGTCTGAATAAGGGCCATAAAACATGTTTTGAATGATCTTAGGAGCCCATGTAGGCCAGTATTGAGGTTCTGCTATAGTACCTGCAGCTACAAGGTCCTGTTGAACATTGATGTAATATTTCATATGAGCATATATGTACATCATCGCTAATCCGCCGATCAGATAATACCAATATAGCGCTCCTTTATTGATCAATTTATAGATCCCGTAGATCAATAGTAGAAATAAGATACCGAACGAAATCGACTGCAGAACATGAAATGCATAGAACCAATCCATGTGAAATTCACTACCATAATAGATCGATTTACTGAAACTCCAGAGATTAAATTGAATGAAATATCCCCAAAATAATAACTGACGAACTCGGTTGAATCCTTTTGTTACTCTGGTATTTGAAAAATAACCACCAGATGTATTTCCGGAAAGTAAATACACGAAGATCAATCCTGTTACCGTAAAAAACAACGGTGAGGTCAATCCGTGTAAATTATGCCAAAGGCTGTAGAGCAAGTACTCATCTTTACGATATGCATCAGACAAAGCAGCACCTGTAAAATGACCTTCGATCATAAGCAGGATCGCAAAGGATCTCGCCATATCAATAAACTTTAATCTTGGTCTGGGAGCATTGACCACTTGTGTTTGCTCTGTGCTCATCTTGCTTTGTTTATGGCAAAATTAAAATATTCCACGAAGAATTAAGGATTACTCGATCTCAGATGATACATAAAGACGAAGAGTTTCTTCAGTTCCGGAGACAATTACATCTACGTACTTCACATTCATACCCGCGTATCCTGTTGTATTGAAACTTATTTTTACAACAACTGAACCCTCAGGATCAATTGAATTTGCTTCTAATTGAATATCAAGAATGTCAAATGGAGTGTCAACTCCCAAAAGTTCAACCTTCTCTTTCGTAACATTCTGAATTCTGAATTCTTTTTCAATGACAGTTCCGCTCTTTACTTTTCCGGCATCTTGAATCGCTTTTTCAACCTTGATCGGGAAATCTTTTCTGTCGTCCAGATAGGTTACACTTTGAATCTCTATTTTCCTTTCGATCGCAGCAGCCCTCGAATAAACAGAATTCTTTTGATCGTGAAAATTGTCACTGGTGAATTTGTTCGCGGTGTATTCTCCAAAAGGTACACCTTGAAAGACAACATGACCTCCGTTGGATGCTGTATTTGTAATGTAAGGCCTGAACACTCCATTATCATAAGCCATCAAATAATTGATCAGAGATGAAATCCTTCTTTTTGTAAGATTGACATTGTAATCTGTCTTTGCCAATGGACTGGCAAAACCTTTTACCATGATCTTAATTTTCAGTCCTTTTTGAAGTTCTTCAAGCAAAAGGTCTCTAAATAATTCAAGGTCTTTCACCCCTTGATCGACAAATTCAATGAAGAAGTTTTCGATATCCTCTTTGGCGTCTTCTGCTTTTTGACCAGATAATCCCGTTGAGTATTCCTTTTGATATTTCTCAAGCATTTCCCTATACTCACCATAGCCGATGATATAATTGACCTTTGTCAGCGTATCCCAGGTTTTAGGATCAGGACAGTCATTGTGGAAATACAATGTCACTGGTAACCGCTTGTTTAGTTCAGCCAATGTTTCTCTTGGTGTCGGTTCTTCTAAACGAATAATAGGTGTCGAAGAGAAGATATCGGAACAACATGTCGGGTTTTTTGAATACAACACTCCAATGCGGTTACTGGTCACAAATGAAGTGTCTTTATTTTTAAAATAATAAATGTCGTTCGCTGGACTATTTATGGGTAGACCAAGATTTAAAGGTTCTTCAAACTGAGTTTTGTACAAAGAGGAAAAGACATCATATCCACCAAAATTATCGGGCCAGGATGAAGAAAAATAAAGTGTTTTTGTAGAATTTTCCCACCAAGGCGACAATTCATTATCCGGTGAATTCAAGGCCTTAATATTTCTAACCTTACTGAATTGATTGCCATTTTTTATTGCTGAATAATAGAGGTCCATTCCACCTTCACCTCCCTCACGGTCTGAAGAAAAGAATAAAACTTCCATCCCGTCAAGCTCTCCAATACAAGGCATCGTGGTATTGCTTCCAGGCTCATTTATTATTTCACCTAGCGAATCGATTGACGACCAGCTACCATTTTCATAATAAGCAACCATGATCTTACATCGGTAGTTATAAGAATCACTTTGACAAAAGCTGAAATAGAACCTTTTGCCATCTAATGACCACGTACCATTTCCTGAATTCAGTGATTCATTGTACAGGTCCTGTATCAACTCACCATCATTGTATCTTCCGTTTTCCGTTTTCGAGGAGTATAATCTCGTTTTATAATTTGTTCCATAAACCTCTTCGGCGGTGCTCACTGAATCCGCTCTTAATGACGAGAAGATCAGCTTTCCATCATAGAGTGAGTGTCCGAACTCTGAATCCTTTGTATTGACCGTTTCAGGTAAACGGAAAAAGTTCACCTCGGCAGTGTCCTTAATCGCATTCTTTGCCCAAAGACATGATTCGATCTCTCTTTTCGACTTCAGGTAGAGATATCCTTTTTTATCTTTTGAATATTTCTTTTTTGCTCTTTTGAAGGTCTCAAGAGCCTCTTCATATTTTCCGTTCTGCTTTTGCATCAACCCCCAATAGAGTAGTGAATAGGGATAAATACCTGCCTCTTCCTTTTCGTATACCTTTTTATAGTAATATTCTGCTTTACGATAATCCTTGTAAGCTCTCAGTGTTTCGGCATACATCCATAAAGTTGCTACTGAATTGCTGTCCAGGTCCATGGCCTTTCGGTACAATTCTGCTGCGTAGAAATAATCACCGGCTTTGTATTTTTCTTCAGCATGTTTGAGGTAGGTCGATACTTTCCCCTGGCCAAAGACAAGAGAGGGAAGAACGATATATAAGATGATCAGATATAATCTGGACATACCCTATGCAGTGATTTGGAAGGTTTGAAATGAAATAATATGTATCGCACCGCTATTTCTACACCACCACGTGTTCTACTGGCCGGTACAAGTTTGGAAAAGTTGATGTCATAGGATAATCCTGCGAACCAATTGTTATAATCCATTCCAACGCTGATATACGCCGCATCTCTGTTACGGTAAAAGATACCACCATAAAATGCTTTGTAATCATTTACACTTTTAACGAGTGTATATTTAGCTTGTGATCCAATGAGTAATTCACGATAAATTCCTTGAATATTTAGCTGTACACTTGGAATAAGATCCCAGTCCACGTCAAGCTTCCTCATCCCTCGAGCGAAGAAATTGAACCGCACATCTCTTTTGATCTCTGTTCCATAAAATCCTTGATCAGGATGGTTCAGATTAAAAAATCCAATACCAGCTGTGACTTTATTTCTGTCGTCCTTTCGAAATTCATACATGGCTCCAGTACCAATAGAAAAATTGGTTCTACGATCGGTTTGAAAAGTTTCGTTGGATGGCAAAGATGGATCATATTCAATTCCATTGAACTGATTGTCCCAATAGAAATTATCCCAGTTCACCTGTCGATGATTCATTCCGAAATTCATTCCAAATCGAAGGACTTGAGAAGAGTCTGATGTCAATTTCAATAGATAGGAAAGATTCCCTTGAATTTCAATCGTTCTAAGATTACCATCACCCGCTACGTCATGAAAGAGCATCAACCCATAACCCAGATTGGGTTTTTGAAAGATTCTTGAATCAGCCGACAAGGAAAAAGTTGAAAAAGGTACGGTTACACTTCGCCACTGATCCCTATAGTTCCCATGAAAACGATAGTCTCCAACAAAGTGCCCGGAAAGTGCTGGATTTTGAAAAATCGGGTTATCGTTGAACTGGGACCAGTGAATATCTTGCGCCTGAAGAGGTAGCAAGTAGCTCATTACAGCAAATAGCAGTCGTATTTTCAGTCTTGGTGATCCCATTTAAGAAATGAAATTACGAAAGAAAAACAGATTTTACAATGAAGCTTAGTCCTCCAGGAAGATAATGAGAAGAATAATCCCGATCAATACAAGAAGCATGTATAGTTTCGGATCCTGATAAATAGGTTTTTTCCCTCTTTTCGTCAGACGTTCATAATCGTGATGAAGACGAGAGAAATCCTTGTGTCTTCGGATCTGTTCTTCCGAAGGCTCAAGCTCTTTATTTTCTTTATGTATTGAAAACTTTCTCATTTTTCGTCTGACCACTTTTTATTTAGTTTTTCGAGGATCCTGTACACCCTCATCTTTGCATTTGGCTCAGTAATACTGTAAATGTCGGCAATTTCCTTAAAACTCATTCCTTGGAAAAATCTCAGTTCCAGTAGATCCAAATGCTCCTGTTCAAGTTCATTTAATAGCTGAACAAGCTGTTCTTGTTGTTCAGAACTCATGTAGTTGATCTCAGCCTCTTCGCACAGGTCTTTGAATTTTCTTTCATCGATCTCGACCGTGTAATTGCCTTTTGAATTTCTGAAATACATGTTCACTTCATTCTGAGCGATACGATACAACCAACTTGAAAAGGGGAGACCACGATCTTCATATTTATTGAGATTGGCCATTGCCTTAATAAACGTATGTTGAGTTATATCTCCTGCTTCGTTTTCCAGACCACCTAATCGTTTAAAGACAAAGCGAAAGATCCGGTCAAAATACCTTTCGTAGAGTTCTCCGAAATAATCCTGACGTTCTTTTGCCAGAGCAACGATCTCGCTGTCTGTCATTGAACTCGTATTTTTTCGTTTGAAGAACAAAGTTGGTAGTTTGGTATTAGAATTCAGTAGTTACTAAAAGTAACAAATCAATTTTCAGGGTGTCGAAAGAGACACGGGAATTATCTTTCCGTTAAGAAAGCGATGTGCATTTACAGCGAAATCGACAATGTATTCAGCCATTTCATCTGCTGTTAATGGGGCTTTGTATCCAGGGAAAGCTTCTTCAAGCATCTCAGTTTGTGCCGCTCCCAGACAAAGACAATTCATTTTGATGTCCGTGTCTTTATATTCCTCCGCAAATAGTTCAGTGAAACTACAAACTGCAGCTTTAGATGTCGAATAGGCTGAAAGTCCCGGAAATTTAACGGATCCCTGAAATCCTCCCATGGAGCTAATATTAACGATGTGTCCGGCAGAAATGTATTCTACGGCAGCTTGAACAGTTTCCATCACACCGATCACATTGGTCTGATAACATCCTTCGATATCATCATGAGTCAAAGAAGTAAATGGCTTGTTTACCAGTTTCCCAGCATTGTTGATCAGAAAATCAATATTTCCGACCGAAGCAAAAATTTCACTTGCTTGTTGACGCACATTGGAAGAAAGATCAAATGGATGACATTTGACATTTTTTAAATGACCGAATGCGTTGTTCATTTTCTGCAAGTCTCTAGAAAGTGCATGAACGAACATTCCGTCAATAGCAGCAAGTTGCTCAACGATCGAACGTCCAATACCACGACTGGCCCCAACAACTACTGCTGTCTTATTCATCGAATGAAATAACAACTTTTTCGCTTGCCGGGTGAGCCTGACAAGTCAGAATATAACCTTCTGCGATTTCTTCTTCGGTTAATGAATAATTCATTTTCATGACCGCATTTCCTTGAAGCACCTTTGCTTTACAAGAGCAGCAAACACCTCCTCGGCATGAATATGGAGCATCCAATCCAGAAGCCTCGACAGCCGTAAGAATAGTTTTTCCTTTGGCATCAAGATCGAATTCAGCGATCTCATCGTCCAGGATCACCTTAATATGACTCATACCGGAAAAGTCATTTTCCAGAACTTTTCCATCCCCTGAATTTTCAGAAACGGTAAAAAGTTCAAATTTGACTTTGTTTTCAGGTACTCCAAAAAAAGTAAGTGTATTCTTTGCTTCCTTGATCATTTCTTCTGGTCCACAAATGAAAAATGCATCTGCTTTTAAAAGATCAAGATCTTCTTTAATGACTTCCGTAAGATTATCTTTATTGATCCTTCCTCGTCTAAATCCATTTTTGTCTTCTCCACTTAAAAATAAAGTGGTGTTCACAGAGCTTAGCCCTTGGATCTCATTATGAAACATGATGTTATTGGAGAATCTATTTCCAAACAACAATCTTGACGTTCCTTTTTTGGTCTCCAATGTTTTGATCATTGAAAGAATCGGTGTGATCCCAGAACCTGCCGCAATACAAACAATATTCATCTGTTGATTGTCAAGCTTGAAGTTCCCTTCTGGAGATGAGATCCATAAATGATCTCCAGATCTTAAAACATCATTCACCCAGTTGGAGACCTTTCCGTCTTTAACAGCCTTAACAGCTATCGAAAGCGCCTCGTCCTTAGAGGAACAGATCGAATAAGATCTGCGTTCACTTTTTCCGTTAATGTCAACTGCAATGTTGATGTATTGTCCGGGTACAAATTGAAATTTTGATTTCAGATCACTCGGAAGGTCAAATACGATCTGAACAGAATCGTCTGTCAATTTTTTGACTTCTTCAACTCTGACAGAGAAAAATCCTTTTGGTCCTTTCTCTGATTCTGATTTATCTTTTCTTTTAAAACTAAAAATTCCCATACTTATTCGTCAAAGGATACTACTAATCGTTCGCTTGTTGGGTGCGCTTGACAGGTTAGAATGTATCCTGCTTCTACTTCATCTTTTTCCAATGCATAATTGACATCCATTCGGGCATGTCCTTCCATAACTTTTGCCTTACAAGTACAGCATACACCTCCTTTACATGCAAAAGGAAGATCAGCTCCTGCTTTTTGAGCAGCGTCCAGAATGCTATCACCATCACTGTCCAGGGCAATGTCGGTTGTATCGCCGTCGACAATAATTGAAACGTTTGATGCAATGGTTGGTTCATTTGGCAATTTGATCGCTTCTCCTTTCTTTGATTCACCCGGTGTTGTAAACAGTTCGAAATGAACCGACTTTTCTGGTAAACCACATTCCAACATAGCCTCTTTTACACCAAGGATCATTTGTTCTGGCCCACAGATATATACAGCGTCGATGTCCTGATCTTTAAGAAATGCTTTGTGTAGATCAAGTGCTTTTTGTTTATCGATCCTCCCTTTCTGGATCTCATTCCCCAAACTTTCACGAGAGAGAACATGCACAACACGTAGGCGATCCATAAAGCTGTTTTTCAATGCTTCGATCTGTTCTCTGAAGATAATGGATCCAAATCCCTTGTTTCCGTAAAACAGGGTAACATCACTATTAGGCTCTTCTTTTAAGATGGATTTTGCAATAGATAGAACAGGTGTTATTCCACTTCCTGATGCGAATAGAACAATTGATCTGGATGCATTCGGATCCATATGACACGTGAACATTCCTGTTGGAGTCATAACCTCCACCTGGTCACCTTTTTTCAGTTGATTATTCGCATAAGAAGAGAATTTTCCATTTTCAACTTGCTTGATCGCTACTCTCCACTCATTTTCATAAGGGGCAGAACATAACGAATACGAACGTCTGATGTCTTCACCGCCAATTAGCGCTTTGAGAGTGAGGTATTGTCCCGGAGTGAATTGGTAATCTGCCTTTAGAGATTCGGGCACTTCAAATGCTACACTTACAGTATCTTCTGTCTCTTTGCAGATGTCAGAAACGGTCAATGTATGAAACTTTGGTGTCATCCTGTGAAAAAATTAGGCTTCGAAATTAATCAAAATGGAGCAAAGAATGTTTATAAATATAGCATTGAGATACTGATCATAGGTCAGGCCGATGGGAACAGAAACTTTTTGTAAATTTGTTTTAAGAAAACCGACATGAAAGAAGTAAATATTTCAGAGCTTGAAAGACGCTTCCAGGAGAAGATCGATAATGATATTCGTATCGAACCAAAAGACTGGATGCCGGATGAATACAGGAAAACCTTGATCCGTCAGATCTCACAACACGCCCATTCAGAAGTAGTTGGGATGTTGCCGGAAGGAAACTGGATCACAAGAGCCCCTAATTTGAGAAGAAAGGCAGTCTTGCTTGCAAAAGTTCAAGATGAAGCCGGACACGGATTGTATTTATACAGCGCTGTAGAGACACTTGGCGCTGACAGAGAACAGACGATCGATGATCTGCATTCCGGAAAAGCGAAGTACTCATCAATATTCAATTATCCTACATTGACTTGGGCAGACATGGGTGCAATTGGTTGGTTGGTTGATGGAGCAGCCATCATGAATCAAGTTCCGCTTTGCCGTTGTTCCTATGGTCCTTATGCCAGAGCAATGGTGCGCGTTTGTAAGGAAGAGTCTTTTCATCAGCGTCAGGGTTTTGAGATCATGACAACACTGGCTAAAGGTTCTCCTGAGCAGAAAGCAATGGCTCAGGATGCTCTTAATCGATTCTGGTGGCCGGCATTAATGATGTTTGGACCAAATGATGCTGACTCAAAACATACTCAGCAATCAATGGACTGGAGAATCAAACGACACACCAACGACGAGCTTCGTCAGATGTTTGTTGATGCAACTGTACCACAGGCTGAATTGATCGGTCTTACAGTACCAGATCCTGATCTAAAATGGAATGAGGAAACGGGGCATTATGAATTCGGAGCGATCAACTGGGATGAGTTCTGGGAAGTTGTGAAAGGAAATGGTCCATGTAATAAAGACAGAATCGATACAAGACGCAAGGCGAAGGAAGAAGGGTTGTGGGTGAGAGAAGCAGCTATGGCGCATGCAGAAAAGAGAGCAAAGAGAAAGAGTGCATAAAGAAAGAGATTGAAATGGCGAATAGAGAATGGCCTCTTTGGGAGGTATTTATTAGAAGTAAGCAAGGCTTAAACCATAAGCATGTTGGTTCTTTGAGAGCAGCAGATGCGGAAATGGCGATTGAAAATGCCAGAGATGTTTACACTAGAAGATCTGAGGGAGTTAGTATTTGGGTGGTAGAATCAAAGAATCTTTTTGCTTCGGATCCATCAGAAGCTGACGCATTGTTTGAACCAGCTGATTCCAAGGTGTATAGACACCCTACGTTTTATGATGTTCCGGACGGAATTGAACACATGTAAGATTGAAAATGGAACATTTATTTGAATACGTTCTCAGAATTGGTGATGATAGTTTGATCCTTGGTCAACGCCTGGCAGAGTGGTGTGGACATGGACCTATCCTTGAGGAGGATATTGCAATGACCAATATCTCTCTTGACCTGATCGGGCAAGCGACAACTCTTCTTGAGTATGCCGCGAAAATTGAAGGTAAAGGGAAAAATGCAGATCAACTTGCCTTTTTAAGATTCGATAAAGACTACCGAAATCTACTTTTAGTCGAACAACCAAATGGTGATTTTGGAATGACGATGATGAGACAGTTCTTCTTTGATGCATTTCGAAAGCCATTTTTTGAGGCATTACAGCATTCGAAAGATGAACAGCTTTCTGCAATTGCAGAAAAATCACTTAAAGAAACAAGATACCATTTGAAGCATAGCTCAGAATGGGTTATCCGATTGGGTGATGGAACCGAAGAATCTCATCAGCGAATTCAGGAGTCACTGGATGCTTTATATCGATATACAGACGAATTATTCTATTCAGATGAAGTGCAGAAAGCGATGGAATCTGCGGGCATTGCTCCAAAGATGGATGACGTCAGAACTGAATGGAACAAAACGGTTGATTACGTTTTGAATGAAGCAACACTGAAGATTCCTGATAATCAATGGAAGTTTGAAGGAGGTAGGAGAGGAATGCATTCGGAGCATTTAGGATACATCCTTGCAGACATGCAGTACATGCAAAGAGCATACCCTGGATTGGAATGGTAAATGAAAGTGTAATCTGGAACTATCTTGCCGAGGTCGCTGACCCCGAAATTCCTGTATTGACGATCCTGGACTTGGGTATTGTCAGAAAGGTATTTATTGAAGGCGACCATGTTCAGGTTACCATTACTCCTACATACAGCGGCTGTCCTGCTATGAAGCTCATTGAAGATGAGATTATAGCTAAACTTAGGGAATACAAAATTGATAATGTCGATGTAGACCTTGTACTATCCCCGGCTTGGAGTACCGACTGGATATCAGAAGAAGGTAGGGATAAGCTAAGAGAATACGGAATTGCACCTCCTGAAGATGAAGTCGACAAATCGGTGCTTTTTTCAGAACCAACCGTTGTTCCGTGTCCCAAGTGTCAGTCGAGAAACACCCGAATGATCAGTTTATTCGGAAGTACGGCGTGCAAAGCACAGTATCAGTGCAATGAATGTTTGGAGCCCTTTGACTATTTCAAGTGCCTTAAGTGATCAATCTACTGGGTCATCCAATAATTCTTCTGTAGGATTATTCCTTTCGATCAAATGCCTTTTGTATTCTAGAACCCTGAAAAGGGCAATCGGAATGATCAGGATATGCATTAGTTGAACCAACCAGAGTACATATACGGATTCTCCCCAGTTCAAGAAGGTAGACGAGACGACGAACAAAAAAGCTTCCAGGTAAAAAAAGCTTCCGGCGATCAAAAAACCGACGATTTTCCTTTTGAATAAAAATATTACTCCAGTCGACATTCCTAAAAAAGAGATCCCTAAGATCGAAAGCAACAAATAGTATAATGGGCCATCGAAATATTGAGTTCCCTTTTTATCAAGTATATGGAATGAATATAACCGAATAAAAATGATCCCGTTGAGAATGATCGGTAAAAAGAAATTGAGGGATACGGAACCGATATTGATCTTTGGGTGATTCGTGTTGGCGGGCGAATGGAGACCATTGAAAAAGACATGCAGATCATACGGGTCTTCATAAAGAACAACTTTGATCACTCCTATACCATCAACCAGAAACTCGGTCCCTTCGATCAATTCTTTTGGATCCTCAATAACTCCAATCAATGAGTCTTTGTACATGACCTCAGTCTGATCATATCCTCCCGTCCAGGTGACTATGACTTCTTCTTTTTTTCTTTTTGGGTGAGGGAATCTTCGCTGGAATTTCATGTTAGAGATCTATGGTTTCCTGATTGGTTCTTTTTCTTAGACGGTCATGTGTGAAGGCTCTATAGGCCCTTTTCACTGGTATCAACATCAAGATTACCTGGATCGAGAAAAGTATTGAAAGAGTTAATAGAACAGGATCTCCTGAAAGGACAAAAAATGATAAGGGCAGAAGAAACTGGAGAAGTGCGGTAATAAAGTTGATCAAAAAACCATACCAATGCTTAGTTGACAGGATGATGTTTCCTACAATGGTGAGTACGAAAGGAATTAAAAAGTAAAAAAGGTAAATAGTATTCTCTAATGAAATGATCTGTCCTGTAAAGTAGAGAATGAGGTTGATAAATGTTGCAATACCATTAAACAGCAATGAAGGAATGAAATAGCTGCGCAAATTTTTTAGATCGTTGACCGGATAATGAAGATTATCAGGAGAGTGATAGCCATCAACGATCAATTGAATAAAGTACGGATCTTCTTCAAGCTTCACTTCTACATTTCCAAGTGAAGGGTCTGTAAAAGCTTTTCCCTTTAGCAGATCTCTGATCCCTGAAACTACGCCCACCAACTGATCCCTGTAATGAATTTGAACTTCCCGATAGCCTCTTTCCCATGAGACAATAAGATCCTCTGATTCATTTTTTGGATTTCTATACTTTTTCTGATATTCCATAAAAAAAGCGCCTCGAATGAGACGCTTTAAAGTTATCATTTTAACCTATTATCCAAGAAAAGGATATCGGTAATCTGTCGGTGGAACAAATGTTTCTTTGATCGTTCTTGCAGATACCCATCTCAAAAGATTCATAGATGCTCCTGCCTTATCATTCGTTCCGGAACCTCTCGCTCCTCCGAATGGTTGTTGTCCAACTACAGCTCCTGTTGGTTTGTCGTTGATGTAGAAATTACCTGCCGCATTTACCAGTCTCTCCGTTGCCAGGTTGATCGCATATCTGTCTTGAGAGATGATTGAACCGGTCAACGCATATTCTGATGTTTGGTCAAGTAACTCAAGCGTTTCTTCGAATTTGTTTTCATCATACACGTAGATGGTCAAAACAGGTCCGAAGATCTCTTCACACATGGTCCTGAATTTAGGATTACTTGTTACCACCGTCGTAGGTTCAATGAAGTAACCTTTGCTACCGTCGTAGTTACCACCTGTGATGATCTCTGCATCTGATTGAGTTTTACAATAATCAATGTATCCTGAGATCTTATCAAAAGCCCTTTTGTCGATCACTGCATTCACGAAGTTGGATCCATCCTCAGGACTTCCAATTTTGAACGAATTGACTTGTTCAACAAATATTCTTTTCACTTCCGGCCAGATGTTAGAAGGAACATAAGCTCTTGAAGCAGCCGAACATTTCTGACCTTGGAATTCAAATGCACCACGAGAAAGTGCTGTCGCAACTGATGCCGGTTCAGCAGATTTATGAACCATTACAAAGTCCTTACCGCCAGTTTCACCTACAATTCTAGGATAGCTCCTATAGATTTCAATGTTATTCGCAATCTCTTTCCATAGCAATCTGAAAACGCCTGTAGATCCTGTGAAATGCAATCCTGCAAAATCCTTGTGCTTGAAGATTACGTCACCAGCAACCGGACCGTCAACTGTAACCATATTGATCACTCCGTCAGGAACCCCTGCTTCCTTAAATAGATCCATGATCACTTGAGCAGAATAGATCTGAGAATCTGCCGGCTTCCAAACCACAACATTACCCATCATAGCTGGGGCAGCTGAAAGGTTTGCTGCAATTGAAGTGAAATTAAATGGAGTTAGAGCGAATACAAAACCTTCCAAAGGGCGATATTCTAATCTGTTCCACATTCCTGGCAACGATTCCGGTTGATCTTTATAGATCTGAGTCATGTATTGAACGTTGAATCTGAAGAAATCGATCAATTCACACGCCGCATCAATTTCAGTTTGATAGAAGTTCTTTGACTGAGCTAACATTGTAGCCGCATTCATTCTGTCTCTGAATGGTCCGGCAAGAAGATCGGCAGCTTTCAAGAAGATCGCAGCACGATCCTGCCACGGCAAAGCGGCCCATTTTGCTCTCGCTTTTAATGCTGAATCAATCGCCTGTTGTACGTGACCAGCATCTCCAATATTTGCATAACCGATCACCTTTGAATGGTCGTGAGGCGGTGCTAATGGATGTTTCTTATCTGTAAGGATTTCTTTTCCACCGATGTTCATCGGGATCTGAATTGGATCCTGGTTCAACATTCTTTTATATTCAGCAAGAAGGTTTTCACGTTCTGCACTCCCAGGTGCATAGGCTTTTACAGGCTCGTTCTTGGCGATTGGGACTTGAAAAAAAGCGTTTGACATAATTTATTTCTGTTTTTGCAAAAGTAACTATTGTTGACTATCCTTGCAATGATCAAGGAACGATCAGGAATTATGCGAATATCTTTATTACCACTATTCATTTTTGTAACACTTGTCACATCTGGTGTTCAGGCCCAAAAGAATGATATTAAATCTTATCATGAAGCAAAAGATTTAACGACCAGATCTAAGGTTCTTAATGAACTATGGAATGATCTTATTCGATCTGATATCGACACACTTACGAGTATTTCCTATTTGCTCATCGTTGATGGGATCAAGAATTCAGATGAATTTGCAACTGCCGTTGGTAAAAGGGCAATGGGAAGCGGATTGATTCGAGCCGGTCAGACCACAGAAGGTATTCGTTTACTGGACGAAGCCGGGAAGTATTTTAATGGTATAGAGGATTTTGTTGCTCTAACAGAGATCTATAATGAAATAGGTAACGGGTATAACCTGGCCGGACAAATGAAAAAGGCAGAGAAGTATTACCTTATGTCATTGGATATAGGGACGGAAAGTCCGGATCCGACATCAGCATTTCTGGCGAAGGTAAATCTTGCCCAGGTGTACATATCTGTGGGTAAATACGAGAAAGCAATAAGACTATTACAAGATTACAAAGACAATGCATTGAAAAGTGGGAAACTGGAGTCGGTGTCAAATTCATATTCCCTTTTAGGAACGATCGAACAGATCAAAGGGAATTTATTGCTCGCAAAAGAATATTTTGAAAAGAGTATTCGTTTCGGTTTGAAATCCGGATCATTGTCTCAACAAGCTCAGGCATATAACAATCTTGCCATTGTTCATTTTTATTCAGGAAGCAAAGACTCTGTGTTGCACTACTTTAATAAATCTTTACTCTTGAGAGAGAAAACAGGAAATATGAAATCGATTGCAGAGTCTTATATGAATTTAGGGGAAGCCTATCTCGAGTTTGGCAATTTTTCACTATCTGAATCAAATTACAAAAAAGCCATCCAGGTTAGTATTGAAGCCGGGCTGGTTAGTCTTGAAGGGGAACTGTATGGGGCAATCGCTGAGTTGTATAGTGAATTTGATAAAAAGGATCTGGCGATCGAATTTCTTCAAAAGCAAATGGAGGTAATGGACACCTACTATAAGCAACAATTCGATAGAAGGTCTGAAGATAATGAAGCTGTTTCTTCGATTAGAAAGATGGAATACGACAAAACAGTTCAACAGGCATATCAGGGTAACAAATCAGCCGATCTCAAGGATATTTTAAAATACGGTGTAATCGGTGCATTTCTGGCAGGCTTGATCATGTTAGCCTCCATGTTGATGTTCAGAAAAAAGTCTAGTTCAACTTAGGAGGGTAGAACAGATCAAATTGAGGGATATGAACTTGAAATAGTTCTTCAGTTTCTAAATTCTTGAAAGTGTAGAACCCTTTCATTTGACCAATTTCAGAATTCAGTTCACAACCAGAGATATAAGAGAATCTTTTTTCGGACTCAATTATAGGTTGTTCACCAACGACACCCTCTCCGCTAACGAAATCGGCTTCGTTTAATGAATCAAAGATATACCAGTCTCTATGCATGAGCATAACAGGAAAAGCATTCTGGTTTTCCACTGAAACTCTGTAATTAAAAAAGAATCTTGAATTCAATGGATCAGAAAGGTCAGATCTGAATTGAGTGGATACTGAAATCCTGACTCCGGAAGTAATTGCTGTGTTCGTTGTTGCCATCGAAGTCGAAAGTTAAAACATTTTCATTTTTTAAACAACTTATCGCTCAAATTGGTTCAAAATAAGGCTTCATTTTTATTTAGAATGATTCTAAATTGAACATCACAGCTATCTTAAATGGAATGAAAATATACCAATGTTACATATTTTATATTTTTGCCTTTGTTATTTAAAATCGCTTAGTTAGATGTCAAAGACAGTTAAGCTTCGAAAGGGGCTGGATATCAAGCTGGTAGGAGAGGCTGAGAAGGTAATGGAGTCACTTCCAATGCCGTCAGAGGTAGCTCTTAAGCCTGCTGATTTCCATGGAATGGTCCCGAAAATGGTTCTTAAGGAAGGAGAAAAAGTAAAAGCGGGTGAAGTTGTGTTTCATGATAAATACAATGAATCCATTAAATACGTTTCTCCGGTTAGTGGAACGATCAAATCCATAGTGAGAGGAGAGAAAAGACGAATTCTATCGGTAGTGATCACTGCTGATTCAGAGATTCAATATGCATCATCTTCTTCTGTTAATGTTAATGATCTTAATGGAGAGCAGGTAAAAGAAAAAATGCTTGCTGCAGGTTTATGGCCATTTGTTAAACAACGTCCGATCGATGTTGTGGCAAATCCAAACGTTGCTCCTAAGGCCATTTTCATTTCAGGATTTGACAGTTCGCCACTAGCTCCTGATTACAATTTCCTATTAGAAGGCAAAGAGGCAGATTTCCAAACAGGTATTGATGCTCTTGCTAAATTGACCAATGGTTCGATCCATCTTGGATTGAATGGACAGACAATGTCTGCCCCGGCGTTGATCAATGCGAAGGGAGTTCAAATGAATCGTTTCTATGGAAAGCATCCGATAGGAAATGTAGGTACTCAGATCCACCACGTTGATCCAATCAACAAAGGTGAAATGGTATGGACTGTAAATGCTTTGGATGTTGCAATGATCGGAAGGTATTTCAATACTGGAAAATTCGATGCAACAAGAACAATAGCTCTTTGTGGTTCAGAAGTGAGTGCACCGAAATATTACACAACTATTCTTGGTGCTCAGCTTACTGGACTGTTAGATGGGAAGATCAAGGAGGGTAATGTACGTTACATCTCTGGAAATGTGTTGACAGGTGATAAGGTTGAAAAAGACGGATATCTTGGAGCTTATCATCATCAAATAACTGTAATCCCTGAAGGAAATGAATATAAGTTCTTCCTTACAACTGGTTGGTTAGGTCATGGATTTGATAAATTCTCAAATTCAAGACTATTCCCAACTTGGTTGTTGAACGCAGTAGCGCCGAATAAAAAGTACCGCTTGGATACCAATACAAATGGAGAAGAGCGTGCATTCGTTGTAACGGGTGAATTGGAAAGAGTATTTCCTTTTGACATCATGCCGATGCAACTTGTGAAGGCTGCAATTACAAAAGATATTGATGGAATGGAAAATTTGGGGATCTATGAAGTAGCTCCTGAGGATTTTGCATTGTGTGAATACGTTTGTACAACGAAGATCAATATTCAGGATGAGGTTCGTAAGGGTCTTGACCTGATCAACGAAGAATGTATGTAATTAAAACGGAAGGAAAGTGAAATTCTTAGAAAACATACTACATAAAATGGAACCAAATTTCTCGAAAGGAGGAAAATTCGAGAAATGGAATCCACTATTCGAAACAATGGCGACGTTTGCCTTTACACCAAAGTTGGTGACTCAGAAAGGTTCACATATTCGCGATGGAGTAGATTTGAAGCGTACCATGATGACCGTGATCATTGCGATGATCCCTTGTCTATTGTTTGGTATTTATAACACCGGTCATTTCGCTGAAGTAGCAAAGGGCTCTTCTATTGCTGCAAGTTACTGGGATGGATTTGGAACGAAGTTTACTTCAGGACTTATTGTTGTGCTACCGATTCTAGTGGTATCTTACGGTGTTGGTCTTACAGTTGAATTCATTTTCGGAATGTTAAGAGGACACGCTTTACACGAAGGGTTCCTTGTTTCCGGGATGCTTATTCCACTTATCATGCCTGCTGATGTTCCACTTTGGATGGTAGGTGTTGCGACTGTGTTTGCTGTAGTGATCGGTAAAGAGGTGTTCGGAGGAACTGGAATGAATGTTCTAAACGTTGCACTTACAGCTCGTGCCTTCTTATTCTTTGCATATCCTACATCTATGTCAGGAGACAAAGTTTGGTTGTCAGGACAGGAAGTAGATGGTGTTTCTGGTTCAACTGCTTTGGGAGATCTTGCTTCTTTCATGTCTGACAAACCGGTATTTGAAAACCTTGATGCTTATTATGGAAAGTATAGCTTGATGGATTCATTCATGGGAATGATACCAGGTTCAATTGGTGAAACTTCTACGCTGGCATGTTTAATTGGTGCTGCTGTCCTGATCTTTACAGGTGTTGGTTCACTTCGAATCATTGCTTCATTCTTTGCTGGAGGATTCGTAATGGGAATGATCTTGAATGCTGTTGGAGGTAATGCTTATCTTGATCTTCCGGCACATTTTCATCTTGTGATCGGTGGATTTGCCTTTGGAGCAGTATTTATGGCTACTGACCCAGTTACGGCAGCTCAGACAGCAACTGGAAAGTTGATCTATGGATTCCTTGGAGGATTGGTCGCTATCATGATCCGCGTATTGAACCCAGCATACCCAGAAGGAGTTATGTTGGCGATCTTGTTCATGAATGTCATGGCACCGATCATTGATCATTACGTGATCCAGTCAAATATCAAGAAGAGATTAAAAAGAGTTAAAACTGCATAATCATGGCAATCAATAAAGAAAGTAACGGATTTACCTTTGGTTTCGCGATTACCCTTGTGGTAGTTGTAGGAGCAGTTCTTGCTCTTTTAGCGATGGGTCTTAAGCCTATGCGCGAACAAAATGCCAAAGTTAAGAAGCAATTAGACATCCTTTCTGCTATGCTAGACTTAGAGAAGGAAGGAATCAATCGTCAGAATGCAGCTTCTGAATTTGAAAAGTACATTAACCTTGACGAGGCTGTCGTACTTGATATGAATGGAAATGTAAAAGAAGGCGTTAATGCATTTGATGTTGACATCCAGACAGAGTACAAAGACAAAAAGTTGAAGGATACAGATAAGAACTATCCTCTTTTTGTGGCGAAGCAGGATGGAAAAACACTTTACATTATTCCTATTGTTGGTAAAGGTCTTTGGGGACCTATCTGGGGTAACGTTTGTTTGGACGAAGATATGGCTACCATCAAAGGTGCGTCTTTCGGTCATAAGGGTGAAACTCCTGGTCTTGGAGCTGAGATCCAGCAAAAATTCTTCATCGATCGTTGGATTGGGGAGAAGATCTCTGATGAGAATGGAGACTTCCTAAAATTTGAGATCGTTAAGGATGGTTCAGGAAAGGACCCACAGAAAGTTGACGGGATTACTGGGGGTACAATTACTTCGAAAGGTGTGGAAGAAATGGCAAATAGATGTTTGTCTGTATATGCTGCATATTTTAAAACTTTAAAAACTAAGGAATAATGAGCGAGTCATTGTTTTCAAAGAAAAACCGTAAGCTGATCACTGATCCGCTAACGGATAACAACCCGGTAACAGTTCAGGTATTGGGGATTTGTTCAGCGCTTGCGATCACTGTACAGGTGAACCAGGCGATCGTTATGGGACTATCAGTGATCTTCGTGACAATGATGGGTAACGTAGTGATCTCAATGCTAAGAAATCTTATTCCTTCAAGAATTCGAATCATTGTACAGCTTGTAGTTGTTGCAGCCTTGGTGATCGTGGTTGATCAGGTGCTTGCGGCATTCTTACCTGATTTGTCTGCTAAACTTTCAGTTTTCGTTGGATTGATCATTACGAACTGTATCATCATGGGTCGTCTTGAGGCCTTTGCTATGGCGAACAAACCTTGGCCTTCTCTTTTAGATGGTTTCGGTAACGGACTTGGTTATGCAGGATTGTTGGTACTTGTTGCAGTATTTAGAGAATTGTTCGGTTCAGGTACCCTTTTAGGATTTACGATTTTTGGTAATTCTCTTCCTGGAGAAGAATCAGGATTGTACGCAATGGGTTACACCAACAATAACATGATGATCCTTCCTCCAATGGCATTGATCATTGTAGGTGTTATCATCTGGGTTCAAAGATTACGTAACAAGGAATTACAGGAAGATCATTAACATTCAAAACGAAAGAAAGTGGAAAGTACATTAGACATATTCGTAAAATCGATTTTCTCTGAAAATATGATTTTCGCATACTTCCTTGGTATGTGTTCATACCTGGCGGTATCTAAGACAGTTAAAACAGCTGTAGGTCTTGGAGCAGCAGTGATCTTCGTATTGACGGTTACAGTTCCTGTGAACTATTTGTTGGAGAATTATTTATTGAAGGCTGGAGCGTTAAGCTGGTTGGGAGAAGAATACGCAGATTACGATCTGAGCTTCTTGTCTTTTATAATGTTCATCGCTGTAGTTGCTTCTATCGTTCAGTTGGTTGAAATGCTAGTTGAGAAATTTGCTCCTGCGCTTTACGGTGCTTTAGGAATTTTCTTGCCTTTGATCGCGGTTAACTGTTCGATCCTTGGTGGTGCTCTTTTCATGCAGGAAAGACAATATTCAACTTTACTTGATGCAACAGCATTTGCTTTCGGTTCAGGTATTGGTTGGTTTATTGCGATTGTTGCAATTGCTGCTATTCGTGAGAAGATCAGATATTCTCACATACCAGCTCCACTGAGAGGTTTGGGAATCACATTCATCCTTACTGGATTGATGGGGATTGCGTTCATGAGCTTCATGGGGATCAAGTACGGAAAAGAAGTAAAGAAAGAAAAAGCACAGACTGTGCAGACTTCTCAATTGACAACTGCTAAAACTCAGGAATAATGGGAATGACATTAATTATTACAATTGTTGCCTTTTTGTTGGTGATTCTGTCACTGACAGCGATGTTGTTATTCGTTAAGGCGAAGATTTCACCAAAAGGAAAGATCCAGATCGATATCAATCACGGTGAACGTGTTATTGAAGTGGATGGAGGAAGCACTCTTTTGGGTACTTTGGGAAGTGCTGGAATTTTCTTGCCATCTGCTTGTGGAGGTGGAGGTACTTGTATCCAGTGTAAATGTCAGGTATTAGAAGGTGGGGGAGAGATTCTTCCAACTGAAGCGCCGCATTTCTCTAGAAAAGAAGTAGCCGACAAATGGAGATTGGGATGTCAGGTGAAAGTGAAAGAGAACATGAAGATCCATGTAGAGGAAGAAGTTCTTGGGATCAAAGAATGGGAAGCAACTGTTGTATCTAACTACAACGTGGCTACCTTCATTAAGGAGTTTATTGTAGAGATCCCTGAGGATATGGATTACAAAGCTGGAGGTTATATCCAGATCAAGATTCCACCTTGTGAGATCAAATATTCTACAATGGATATCGAAGCACATCCACAGGATCACCCAGGAGAACCGGATAAATTCAGAAAACACTGGGATAAATTCGGAATGTGGGATCTTGTTATGAAGAATAACGAAGAAGTTGTACGTGCATATTCAATGGCCTCTTACCCTGCAGAAGGAAGAAGAGTGATGTTGAACGTTCGTGTAGCAACGCCACCTTGGGATAGAGCAAGAAATACTTGGATGAATGTAAATCCAGGAATTGCTTCTTCGTATATCTTCAATTTAAAGCCAGGTGATAAGGCAGTTATTTCAGGGCCTTATGGTGAATTCTTTATCAACCACTCTGATGCAGAAATGCTTTACATCGGTGGTGGAGCGGGAATGGCTCCTATGCGTTCACACTTATACGAACTTTTCAAAACCATTAAAACTGGAAGAAAGGTGACATATTGGTATGGTGGACGTTCCAGAGAAGAGCTTTTCTATATTCACTATTTCCGTGATCTTGAAAAGGATTTTCCAAACTTCAAATTCTATTTAGTATTATCCGAACCATTACCTGAAGATAATTGGGTAGCGAAGAAAGATTGCGAAGATCCAAATGGAGATGGATTCATTGGTTTCGTGCATCAAGCAGTGATCGATCAATATTTATCAAAGCATGATTCACCGGAAGATATTGAATTCTATTTCTGTGGACCTCCAATGATGAATAACGCCGTTGTTAAAATGTGTGATGATTGGGGTGTTCCAAAAGAAAATGTTCGATTTGACGACTTTGGAGGATAATTCCATTGCAAAAAATAGGAAACCCGCTTCGGCGGGTTTTTTTGTGGTATAAATTTTGATAAATTGCAGGAAACTTCTGGTTATGAAAAAAGTATACCTGTTTACCTTTTTAACAATTTCATTTACAACCTTTTCTCAGGAAAGAGAAAGAAGTGGTTCCAATAATATTTTACGATCAGAATTGACTTCGTGGGATCCGATCCGTGGAGAATGGTTGGCTTCTTCCATTGAAGCAATGGCAGTTGGAAATGAAATTCCTGACCGTACTTTCCCTGAAGACTTCACACCAAATGAGATGTGGAGAATTGTTCCTCAAGGAACTAGAGAAAGAATAAATGCAGGGTCTCCATTAGAACAGTTTCGAAATGAAACCAATACTTCAAATGTTACTGTCGTGCAACAATCATTAATGAGAGATTGTAAACCTAAGGTCGGAAGAACATACGGAGATCCGCATATGGTTTCATTTGATGGAGCTACCTACTCATTTCAAACAGTTGGAGAATTTGTTTTAGCAAGATCGAATGATGGTCTCTTTGAAGTACAGACAAGACAAAAACCTCAGTCAAGTGATTTTTCATTGAATACTGCTGTCGCGATGAATGTTGCAGGTGACCGATTAAGCATTTATGCGCAAGACGTACCTGGTAGCTCCCAAGGTAACCCAGTTCGTTTAAATGGAAATCCTATACAAGTAAGGAATGCTACTTATTATTTACCTCATGGAGGTACAGTTAGACCGGAAAGTGATGGATATCTTGTTTCTTGGCCAACAGGAGAGACGGCACGTATTCAAACCAGAGGTTCAGATTTCAGGTTTATGAACGTTACATTAAATGTATATCCGTGTGGAAGGGAATACGATGGGTTGCTAGGCAATGCGAATGGTGCTCAAAATGATGATTTTGATATGAGAGGAGTAAAGGCTCCTGCATCACAATTTGCGTTTTCATCTTTTGGTAATCAACAGTTGAGTCGTGCAAGCGATGAAATGGAAAAAGAATATCTTGCCTTTCTTGCCAAAGATTTTGCAAGAGCCTGGAGAGTAACTGATATGACATCTTTGTTTGAATATGATCCAGGAGAGAATACTCTGACGTTTACAGACGAAAGTTTCCCAAGAGTTCACAGAACACTTAATGGTTTAACTCCACAGCAGCAAGCGATGGCAAGGAAAAAATGCGAAGATGGGGGTGTTTCGAGAGAAGAAATTGGAGGGTGTATTTATGATCAGGCATTTCTCGATATTCCTCCAAGTCCTAGACCGATCGTAAATGATCCGACGATAAATTATAAACCATCTCGTTTAGAAAGACCGGAATTAAATATAAACCCACCTGCCGAACCGATGGTTAAGCCAGAAGGAAGACCAGTTAAAGGAACAATACATCCTGATCTTTTGAAAGAAGAACAGAAAGTGAAACCTTCTCAGGGGCTGCCACAGAATTCAACGAATCCAAATCCAGATAAGGAATCGGAATTTAAACCCAATTCAGGGGCAGAGCCAGTTTCCAAACCATCAACAACGGTTCCTTCAACTACGATTCCTTCAACGAATTCAAAACCAATTAAAACGAAACCGACGAAGCCGGTTGGAACAAAACCAAATCCAAGTCCAAGTCCAGCGCTGAAAGGTAAAGGCTTAAAGTAATAGAGATCCCGCAATTGCGGGATTTTTTTTGCGCTAACGTTTGAGTGTTCAAAAGCTCAATTTTCTATGGTTGAATAAGCAGTTCAAATTCCTAAATTTGAGAAAACACTTCCTATGCGCATAATTATCATTCTGTTCCTCCTGATGAATTTTTCTATTCAGGCACAAGTCAAAATTTCTTCGAATTCCAGATCGGATCTTGGGATCATTTCTGAAGAATATAAATTGAAAGGAGGTATCTCGAAAGAATTGAAAGATCGTTTTGCCATTTATGATATCCAGGAACAAACCTATGTTTCTTGTATTGCAAAGGTGAATGATCAGTTTGAAAGAGGATGGTTTACACAGCAAAATGTCCTCGTAGGAAATATAATTAACGGGATCACAAGCCTGAAGATTCCAGTTCAATTGATTGCTGTTGTCAATCAATTTCCTGGATTAAGTCATCTGGAATTAGCCGGTAAGATCAAACCATTTTTAGACAGAGCGGTCGAAGATACCAGAGCTGATAGTGTCCATGCAGGTTATGGCTTGCCACAAGGATATACGGGTAAAGATGTTTTAATAGGGATCACTGATTGGGGGTTTGATTACTCATCTCCCATGTTTTATGATACCTTAATGCAACAGACAAGAATACTTGCTGCCTGGGATCAATATAAGCTTTCCGGTCCTGCACCTTCAGGTTATTCGTATGGTACAGAGTATAATACACCTGCAGATCTTTTTCTTGCTGGATCTGATACGTCAAATATTTACAGTTATCACACGCATGGAAATCACGTTGCTGGAATAGCTGGGGGCGCTGGGGCGGGAACTGCATACAGAGGGATGGCATATGAGGCTCAGTTTTTATTTACCACCTTCCTGGTGGATGAAGCCTCTGTCTTCGATGCGTGGGATTGGATGTATCAGTATTCAGTGCAAGAAGGGAAAAGGTTGGTAATCAATATGAGTTGGGGTCTCTATCACATAGGTACACTTGACGGAAATTCATTGTTGAGTCAGGCGATCGATGGGTATGCAGCTTTGGGTGTTGTTTTTGCAAATTCCGGAGGAAATAATGGAGATGTTAATTTCCATATCAAGAAGACATTTTCGAATGATAGTTTTACAACACGAATTAACTTCTATCCATACAGCTCGAATCCAAACATGTGGGGACAGTCTATTCATATGTGGGGAGAACAGGGACAATCATTTGAAGCTGGATTGAAAGTGTATGATCAAAGCTCTAATCTGGCTGAAACCGGATATTTTTCCACGGCTACGGTTACGAATTACATTGATTCTTTCCTGGTCCTTAATTCCGACACGATTTGGTACAACATTTCTGCAGATGATGTGCATCCGATCAATGGCAGACCTCAAATGCGTCTGCGAGTTAAGAATACTAATTCGGCGCTTAAAGTAATGTTGAAGTCACAGGCTGCAGCTGGAAAGGTTCACTATTGGAATGTAACTGAATTGACCAATGACGTAGGGAATTGGGGGATGGATTTTTCGGTTTATGGAGCAGGTTCTATTGCCGGAGATAATTTATACGGAATATCCGAACCTTCGTGCTCTGATGGAGTGATATCTGTTGCGGCTCATTTATCCAGTTATTTAACAGGTGGTGGAACTCCTGCCGGTGGGAGCAGAGCGGCATTCTCGAGCATTGGACCAAGATACGACGAGGTGAATAAACCCGACATTTCAGCACCAGGTGTAGGAGTGACAAGTTCCATTTCTTCGTATACAGATGCGTCATTTTCAACAGTGACCTCAATTGATTTTAACGGAAGAACTTATCCGTTTGCGAAATTTTCAGGTACTTCAATGGCATCACCTTGTGTTGCTGGTATAGCAGCACTGATCCTTGAAGCTAATCCATATTTGTCTGCAGCCCAGGTGAAGCAGATCATTAAAGTAACCGCAAGAACAGACAATTTCACAGGAATAATTCCTGCAGGAGGAAGTACAATGTGGGGCTGGGGTAAGATCAATGCTTATTTTGCGGTGCAGATCGCAATCAATACGGTTGGGAATGAAATGGTAGATCTTGATATTCCTTGGAACATTTATCCGAATCCATCATCGGGAAAGATCTACTTCACTTTGATCACGGACCTTCCGGAAAAGGCGCAGATCTGTGATCTAAATGGAAAGATCATTGAAAGAGAAATTGTGCAGGGCGGAGTAGACATTTCAGACTTGAACTCAGGGAAATATTACCTGAGACTAGTCATGGATGGTAGAGTATCACAACAGTCATTTATCAAGCAATAATGGAAATTGTTAAGGTCGGTGAAAATGATGCAAAGAGGATCCAGGATCTTGCATATTTAACCTGGCCCGATACCTTCAAAGAGATCCTGACTCAGGATCAGATCAAATACATGTTGGAATGGATGTATAATCTACCTCGATTGAAGGAACAGATCGTTTCGGGACATGAATTCTATATTATAAGAGACGAGAAGGATTTGGGGTTTATTGGAATTGAGTTCGATCATCCTGAATCAGGGATAGTGAAGATCCATAAATTGTACGTTTTACCGGATCAGCAAGGAAAAGGACTTGGCATAAAGTTGTTCGAACACATTCGAGCTAGGTCAATTGAAAAAGGAATGAAAAGTATCCAGCTAAATGTGAATAGATTCAATAGGGCCGTAGATTTTTACCATCACATCGGTTTCAACACGATCAAAGAGGAAGATATTGATATAGGTCAGGGTTACCTAATGGAAGATTATGTAATGGAATATCAGCTTTAAACTCAGTATTCAATTTCGGTGATCGAAATATCATTCCCACATTTGAAATGACCTTTTGGGCAGGAATTGTGCCCATGTAAACCACATGGGCGGCAAGACAGATCCTCTTTGACTTGAACTATCTTTGATAGATCAGACAAAGGACCAAATCCAAAATCAGGCACCGTGGAGCAAAAAAATGAAGTTACTGGTGCATTCATGGCTGAAGCAATGTGTAATGGACCCGAATCATTTACGTAGTTCATACGGGCAGTGCTCATTAAGGCAGCAGAATCGAGTAAATTCAGTTTGCCACATAAGTTGATCGTATTGTTTCCTGAAGTTTGTTCAATGATTCTTTGACAAAGTGGGTGGTCATTCTGAGCGCCAAGCAGATATACTGTTCCTTTTGAATTGAGCTGAGAAATTAATTCAACCCACTTTTGTTCCGGAAGTTGTTTCGTAAACCAAACACTTGCAGGGGCCAAGCAATAGTAGTTATCAGTTACATATTCTTTAACCTTGTTATAGTTATCTTCTCCAGGGAACAATTCGGGTCTTCTTAGATCAACTGAGCCGAATTCACGAATCAAACTCAAATTTCGACTGACCTCATGGGTTCCATCACCAATGTTATGTTGAAATGCTTTTGTGAAAAGGAAAGAAAATGGATTCTTTCTGAATCCGTATTTGGAACGTGACCCTGACAATGCTGTTATGAGCCCTGAACTTCCAAAACGGTGAAGATTGATAACCAGGTCATATTTGTTTCTTCGAATTTTTTTGATCAACGACCAAAGACTTTTCCATTTTCCGTCTGCTTTATTTAAAATCAAGACGTTATTAATCGAATTGTTATTGGCCAACAGCGATTCGTTGCCTTTTTTAACAAGAACATCGATCTCTGATTCAGGGAATAATCGTTTCAATTCAGAAATAACAGGTGTCGCCAGAATGACATCTCCAAGAAAAGCAGTTTGTATGATAAGGATCCTGTTCACCTTGTAAAGTTACCACTTACTTCTGAATTACCTCAGCAGCGTGACATGTCCTCTTTTGATCACTTCTAGACCATTGCCGTCCTTCAAGGTGATCATGTAGATATAGGTGCCAGTATTTGCCATTTCTCCCGAATTGCCAAGCTGACCGTTCCATCCTTCCTCAAAACTGGTCGTATTAAAAATGGCCTGTCCCCATCGATCAAAGATCGTAAATCTGTAATCTGATGCATCATAGATTGAAATGACCGGGATAAATACTTTGTTTATTCCCTCTGGCCAGAAAGCATTTGGAACATATATGATCGGTTCAAACACCTCACATGCGATGTTCGATCTTGAAATTTTAGGGTCATCATATCGATTGCTTCCTTCTATTGCTTCGACATAATAACAAACTTTTCCTGTGAAGATCGTATTATCAAGACTGTCCTCATAGAAGAACACATTTGGTCCAACAGTGGCCAAAGGAAGCCCATTGAAATTTCCGTCAATACCTCTGTAAATGGTATACCCCAATATCGAGCCATCAAACTGCGAATACGAGCTCCAGTTCAATTGTGCGGTCAACAAAACATCATTTTTCGATACCTGTAATAGGATGGTACGAGCATAATTGGAATACGAAGTGTAGTTTCCACAGCTATCGATGATCTGAACTCTATAAGTGTAGGATCTTTGCTGAGGATCTACGTTCACATCTGTGTATGTGATGTTAGCACTAACTACTGGGATCACGATCAATTCGTCAAACCCTCCCGTTGAATTCTGTCTTTGTATCGAGACTGCTTGAACTGCGTCCGTAACTTCGATCAAATGTTCCAAAGTGATCTGATCATTCAATACAGTTGCGACTTGTAAATAGTTGTACGCAGGAAGTGTGGCTGAGTTGATGATCTGACAAACAGGATTGCTGAACGAGGAAATTCCATTCGTCGACACTGCTTCAATGAAGAAACAGTATTCTTCAAGAACTTGACCAGTGAAGCTGTAAGTCAGCTCGGATGTTGTTCCTGTCATGCTCCATTGACCTCCGGGTTGTTTCACCCAGATATTATAGGTGATATCATTTATAAATCCGACATAGGGTGTCCAGCTAAGGTTTACTATACTATTACAAACATTCACTGAGGTTTGTACAAACACAGTGGTATGAACGTTCGCTTTAGCTGAGGTTTGATAGGTTGGAGGAACTGCTGGAGTCCAGCACGAATCAAATGCAGCAACAGAATAGGTTAATGGACCTGAGTTGATGTCCGGAGAATAGGAATAAGTTGTATTCGAAATTCCCCAAACAGTATCCAATTCGTAGATGAAGCCGTTTGCATCGAACGTGTAAATGACGTAACCGTAGGTATCCGGTTGATTATTTTGATTCCAGGTAAGATTCAATTGCCCTGTAAGCGTATCGATTGATACCGATTGAATGACTGGAATGTCAGGAGTTAGCATATCTTCAAAATCATCACCTTCGATATTCGAGGTAAAATCACAAGGTGAATTTGGAAGAATGATCTGATAGTTTAAAAATGCCTGACAAATATCAATTGTGTCTTTGTAAAAGTTAACTCCATAAGGTACACTATCGATCAACGTCCAGTTTCCTAAAGGATATTCACGCATGATGTAAAAGTAATCTCCCATGGTTGAACTGGCGACATCTGCAGGATCATTCCATTGAAGGATCGCTGTTCCGTTCGTTGGATTATTCAAAGTCAAAAAGATATTCGAAAGTGTATCACTATATCGAGTGGTATTTCCATTACAGCCTGATACAACCCCGACATAAAAGTCCTCGCTAGAGGTAACAGGAACAGTGAATGAGCTTGTTCCTAGAATAGGTGATGAAGTGATCAATCCAGATTGATCTGAATGTAATTCATACTGAATAAAAGTTCCTGTCGGATCAGTCACAGGAATAAAGTTGATAATTGCATTCCCTGCATTATCGCTTTCAATACAAGTGATCTGTGGAGCAGGAATTACACCTGGATTTTGGACATTTATCGTTACCGTCGCATAACTCACCTTTGGAACCTGACAGTAATCGTCTTGAATTCTGAATACAAAGTGATAAGGAACGAGATCCAGTGCATTTCCGTCAGCGCCCACCAAATGATCGCAACTGGTCTGCCAGCTGAAATCTGTGGTTACTCCCTGAACCCCTGAAATTATTGGAGTTGCATTGAGTGTAGCGCAAGGTGCAACTGCACAACCAGTGTTAGAGATAAAATTGGTACCGAACATTAATCCAGAAGCGGTAAGTAAATTACTTTGTGGACTGCCATCCTGAAGATTTTCAATGTCCGTTGAAACGAGAGAAAAATTTACAGCTGTACCAGCGATTACGGTTGTTTCAAATGAAGTGCCACCAAACGGAGGGCTAATCACAGGAGGATTGTTACCTGCACATGCGGTGATCGCAATTTGCATTTCTCTTTCAACTTCCGAGATTAAAACACCATACCTAAAGGAACGGATGGTGACTTTCAACACATAGTTTCCCGCTGTAAAACTCGTGAAAGTTAATTCTCCTGATTCAGGGTCGACCTGAGCACTCACATTGGAAGGATTAACACCAGGACCTGGAGTTGGAGAAGTGTATGAAAATCCGGGTTCAAAAGGCACTGGAGCTGGATTGCTCGGCAGATTGTAAATGCCCCCATTCAGGTAATTGTAAGGAATACCAAACTGAACATGAATTGAATCAAGATCAGGATCAATCGGATTCATGTTGTACACATAAGGAGTTCCGGCACAAGTTACCATGTATGGTTCCTGAAGGAAAACAGGAGAATTATCCACGCAGCTTCCTGCAGTTCCATTGGGGATGGCATACATTTTAGCAGCAAGGGTGATTCCATAAGTGGACGGATTGGAAATGTTGGTTAGGGAATTGCTTCTCGAAAAATTCTCGTAAGTAAAGACCCAACCTGAAGCTGGAGGTGTTCCCGGAATTGATATTGGTGCACTTCGGTATACGATCTTTTCAATTGCTCCGATCCCGTTACCTCCGCCCATTCCAGTTCCACAGTCAAGTGGGACAGGGGAGCCACTTACCGGATTACACGTCGGGCTAATGTCCGTTCTGGAGATGAAGTTCACAGTTATTTGGGTCAGCGTCGGATGGTTCCAAACCGCAATGTTCTCTGAGATGGTATTAACCTCTGCACCGTTGCAATCCCTGTAAAATACAAGCTGAAACACGTATTGTCCTCCGGAACATTCCCACGTGATCTCTCCTCCCATAACATGGGAAGCTTTCGCAGTTTGAAATGCGAACAAAAAGACCAATATGAATCCAATTTTTTTCAGCACGTCTTTTAAACGTAGTTTAAAGGAATGTAGTATATAAACGATGTTGAATACCCTTTCGTTGCCTAGGATCCGGCAACCACAACCGTCATGTCAGTCCAATCAAGATATTTTACCGCTAGTTCGCGTATTCTTTCAGGAGTAATTGCCTTGATCGAATCGATCGATCGATTGTAAAATTCCATTTCCATATCATAGGGTTCGAGTCCCATGTATAGATCGATCATCGAATATGGCCCATCTGCACTTTTCAAGAGCTGACCCAACATGTAATTTTTGACCAATTCTAGTTCTTCAGCTGCAACAAGTTCCTCCTTCAATTTTTCTAGCTCGTATTTTATTTCCTGAATCGTGGCATCTTTCACTTCCTTAGCTACTTCTGTGGCAATGAGGAAATACCCTGAATTGTGTAGTTCTGCGACCATTGAACCGATTCCATATGTATACCCTTTGTCTTCACGAATATTTGACATCAAGCGGCTCCCAAAGTAATCTCCAAGAATTGTGTTAAGCACTTGAAAATCAATAAAATCAGGATGAGTTTTATTGAACAGGATTCTTCCAACTCGGATTGCTGACTGGATTGCATCTGATTTGAGCACTTCATGAGTTCCGGTTTCATTTTTGAATTCTGTTGCAAACTCTTGCTTACGATCGGTTGCCCAAGCGCCGGTAATGTCTATGATCTCATCAACTTCATCCTGAGTCAGGTCGCCAACCAAGACAACTTTGGTCAACCCATTGAGATAATTTTCTTTGTGGAATCTTTTTAGTGCAGAAATGGAAACGTTATCATAAACATCTTCTTCAATAATACGCCCATAAGGAGTGCCTGACAAAAGTTTTTCCTGAAATTTTCGTTGTGCAAGAAAACTCACTTTACCCATGTTCACTCTGAACTTTTGTTTACGGTCGTTCAACATTTCTTGAACCTCATCTTCATGGAACGAGACGTTGTCAACTGCATCTTTTATAATTCTCAGGATCGGAACTATATTTTCTTTCAACGCATAAACAGTGATCATTGCTTGTTCATGCGCCACGTTTGATTCATAAAATGCACCCAGGGCATCAAGTTCATTGCTGATCTGAATAGATGATTTTTCGGCTGTTCCTGAAAATAGAAGACCTCCGACGAATGAAGCAATGCCCAGTTCTCCGAGTCCGCTTCCTGCATCAAAATGAAGATCGATCCTTGAAGTGTCATTTGGCACTTCATTCATGAAGAACAAATGACATTTTTCAGTTATGTCGTACACATGAGGCTTGACGAAATCAATGTTCCCTATGTTTTGTAATTCAGGTGCTTTTTTACGATTCAGCATTTTGATTTGATTTTACCTTTAGTAAAGAACAGTTAGTTGGTTTAAGAATTTCTTTAGCCATTCTTTGAAGATCCTTCGGAGTGATGGAATTGTAAATCTCGTGTTCCTCATTGATCCCGTTTGCATCTCCCAAAAGTTCGAATTGACATAGATTCATGGCTCTATTCAGGAGACCTTGTTCCTGAAATTCTCTAGCGGTTCTGATCTTGATCATCAGACGGTCAAGCTCTGTATCGTCCATGATCTCATTTTTCAATTTCTCAAGTACTTCCCAAAGGGCTTTGTCAAACATGTTGAACGACACTCCATCATTCAGTTTACCACCAATTATAAGCAAGCCATTATCCAGAGAGCCTGTGATGTATGCGCCAATTTCAGAAACAAGTTTTTGTTCCTTTTTCAAAGAAGCGTATAATCGTGAAGATTTGTCCCTGCCCAAAGCGTCAGAGAGTACATCCGCCAT
>SBFR01000146.1 GCA_006227105.1 Bacteroidota bacterium | reverse complement strand
GTGCGCTTTCCATAAGAAACGAACTGAAACTTTATTTCGTCATCTTCCTTCTTTAGGTAATTCAGTCCGTAAGCTAGTTTCTTCTGGGCATAATTCAATCCTTCTTTCTTCCCTCCATCCGTATTTTTCACCCAATAGATGTTGATTGGCTCTTCCATGTTCAACTCTCCATTCTCTTTCAGCTTAATATCATACTTGATGATATTATTATCCTTATTCCGGTCTATATAAAAGAGATTATAGTTGGTATTACCTGAAGGAATAAAATACCAAATGAGCAACAAAAGAGGCAGTGCCAAACCGATGAAACCGATCTTTTTCAACAATTCAAAAATAAAAAAAAGCGGAACCTATTGATCCCGCTTTTCAAAATAATTAGAAAATCAATTACTCAATAACAATGCGCAATACACTCATCTTATCGTCCAGATAATTTAACTTCAGGTAATATACACCACCTTCTAGCTTCAAATTATAGTCGATCTGAGACACATTTGAATAATTTTTCTTGAATACTTTCTTACCTGCAACGTCTGTCAATTCAACCTCAACTTTACTAAATACGTGACCTAATTCAACAGTGAATGTACCGTTCGATGGATTAGGGAATACGTTACAGTTAATAAACTCAGACTTATCATCTAAGCTAACTGAATTGATCAATCCGCAGTTTGAAGTTTCAGAACATCCGTTCATTGATACGATCACAGCATAGTTTCCGTTAGCTGTTGCTGTATAACTTTGAGATGTAGCTCCAGGGATAACAGCATTTCCGTTATCACAATCTATCCACTGATAAGTTGCTCCTGTCTGCGTTGCAGTCAATGTGATTCCTGAAATAGAAACCGTATTGTCGATGGAGTTAACAGTCAAGTTCAAGTTCACCGTACTGTCACACCCTGAAACTGACGTAAGAACGTCTGTGTAAGATCCCGTGGTTGTATAAACAGATGTTCCAACAGTTACTGATTGACCTTCACAAATTGTTTCTGTTTGGTTCATCACATATCCCTCACATGTGAAGTTGATGAATCCAATGTAATCCTCAGTTCCGTTAGAAATGTCATTGAAACCAACATTTGTATACGTAACACTAACAGGGTTATCTGTAGGACTTACAGATGAACCTCCTGCTCCAAATGTCCAGTTAGCTACACCTGAACCAGCAGTTAAGGTCATATCCTGAACAAGGATCTGCGTATTTGAACACAAAGTCAATTTCGCGATGATCTCAGGCTGAATTGTTAAAGCAACTGCATCGTCTGTAGACGAAAATGGTGAACCTGACTCCACAAAGATTGTGTATGCCACACCTGCAGAACCGTTTCCTCCGGCACCACCAACGCCACCGTTTCCTCCATTTCCTCCGGCTCCGCCTTCTCCGATTTCTGAGCTACATGTTGTACGTCTAGCAGCACCAGTACCACCAACACCTCCAGCACCTCCAGTACCTCCTGTTCCACCAGCTCCTGCATTACCAACAGTGAATTCAGACTGAATCACATTAGTATTCGCTCCATTATCAATAGCAAGAACACAAAATGCAGATCCACCACCGAATCCTCCAGTTCCTCCAGTTCCACCTTGGCCGCCTCCGCCGCCACCAGAACCTCCGTTCCCTGGTCCATCATCACATGTCGTGCATGATTGGCGACCTCCGCCGCCTCCACCTGAACCACCTTGACCTCCTGAGCCATCAGTACCATTTCCTCCTTGAGTTCCTGGGACCCAGAATCCGCCAACAAAAGAACCAGCACTTCCATTAGAACCATTGGTTCCATTTGCTCCTTGTGAACCATTTGTTCCATTAGAACCATCACCTCCTGGATCAGCTGAAGCACCAGCTGTTCCAACATTTGTATTTAGACCTACAGATGCAGATCCTCCTCCATTATTACCATTAACCGCGTTGTTTCCACCAGAAAAACCTCCTCCTTTTCCTCCAGCGCCACCGCCGCCACCATTTCGGCCCGTTCCAGTTGCACCTGGGTTAGTTGTTGTAGTAGAAGAATTGGTAGCACCACCAGCGGTTCCACCGCCTCCGGCTCCTCCACCTCCTCCTGTTCCACCAGGAGCTGATTCTGAACCAAAACAACATGTGTAATTTCCGTCACAGCTTCCGCTACCACCCATTACACCATTCTGTCCTATGGCACCTGCAGAACCGTTCGTTCCATTTGAACCGGCTCCGGCATTTCCAACTAACACTCTGGTTCTAACCAGGCTATAGCCTTCGCAAGTTGTCAAGTGAAGACCATAAAGACTCATTCCAGGATTGTAAGCGTTAGGAACATTGATCGTAATGTCTTGAAATCTAAATCCAGAATGGCCATTGCCATAAATAGCAACTAGTCTTTCTGCATTAGTACTTCCTTCTGCATTCACTGCCAGTCTGTTAATTGTCGTAGCACCCGCAAGACTCGTTTTGTCCCAGTTTTGCGCCGCAAGAAAACCTCCTTCGATCACAATACTATCATTCTGAATTGTAAGTGGGTTTGAGATATCGTATGTTCCAGTCGCAATTCTAATCGTTCCACCAACTGGAACCATATTGAATGCTGTAACAAGATCCATTGGATCAGTCGCTTCACCTGTTCCCACCGCGGTTCCGGTAGTAGTCACATAGAGAATGTCACATTGAGCAGAGAGCCATCCGGCAGTAAGAACTGCCAAAAACAGTAGTAGTCGTTTCCTCATAGTATTAAGTTTAGATACGCCCTAATTTAACTTAATTTTCTGATATAGAGTATCAAATCATTTTAATAATTATCAAATAAGACCTTATGCCGAGCATCGATCTCCCAACGTTGAACTTTACTTGCAAAGGAGATTTTTTTAAATGTGATAGGCTTATCCATTTTGAGCGTTTCAGTAACAACAGATCCGTCTGAAAGGATAAAATCGATCTCTAGATCATACCAGAAAGTGTATTGTCCCTTGTCGTAAATTTTGACATATGCGCCTTTGCCTCTTTTTTTGACTTTTATATCTAGTTTTGGAATTGCCGGATAGGTAAGCCACTGTTCAAAAAACTGCGATAGATTTTTGCCTGAAACCTCCTGAGCGATCTCAATAAAATCATCCGATGTCGCATTGTTAAAGCTAAACTGATCATAATATCGTCTTACTACTTCCCAGAAGACCTCATCACCCAATTCATGTCTCAGCATGTTCAGAATCCAACCTCCCTTCTGATACGAATTAGCATTAAGTAAGCTCATAAGATCTGTTGTATCGTCAATCACCGGTCGTGGATCCCTTTTGTTCAAAGCAATAATTTTTGCTCGATCCTTGTCCAATTGCTTGTAGAAAGCTTGCTCTCCTTTTGTCTCAAGGATATACATGTTCGTCATGAAGGTGGCAAATCCTTCACTCAACCAGATGTGACTGAAGTCTTTTTCTGAAGCACTGTTACCAAACCATTGATGCGCGATCTCATGAGCAAGTAGTGCTTCCATACTTCTTTTCCCGTCGATCGCCTTTTCATCATAAAAAATACAAGAAGCATTTTCCATTCCTCCAAATCGCGTTGTCGATTGGACATTCGCTAATTTGTCAAAGGGATATTCACCAACCTTCTTTTCAAACCACTCAAGGATAGAGACGGCCAGTTCCATGTCGTAAAATCCTTCTTTCTCATTTTCAGGATAGACCCACGCGCTTACAGGAATTCCGCTTTCTGTTGCGTTATAATTCTTTATTGAGAAATCCGCCACACCGATCACCATAACCTTTGTAGGAAGGACATAATGGGTTCTGTACTCAAATTCTCTCCTCCCATTCTCAAGGGATACGCGGATCTTTTGACCATTGGCGATCACTTCGTATTGCTCCGGAACGCTGACAACATAATGGATCAACGCTTTGTCTGAAGGATAATCATTGCAAACAAACCACTGATGAGCCCGATTAGGCCAATTATCACCAAATGCAGTCGGTGCCCCAAATCGGTTATTGCCGATCACAAGTCCATCTTCAGGGTTACCATTGAATTTTACCTCTACGAATTCATACAACTCGTTTTCTTTAAATCCGGTGATCAATAAATGCTCCGCTTGCTGACTAAAATCCAACGCTCCATATTTGCTGATAACTTCTGAGACAAGCATTCCTTTTCCGTGTAGCGTTCTCATCGATTGAAGATCAAAAACAAGTGTATCTCTGTTTTCCCAATCACCAATAAAGATCTTTTCCACAACATTTATTCCTTCCCGAAGCTCTTTACCGAAAGTGATTTTGATATCATATTCGATCACATCTGCTCGATGTTTGGAAAAAGCAATTTCCTGAGACCAAACGAAAACGGGGATCAAGAATAGAATTGATAAGATGGTTCTGTTCATACCTCAAATATATGGCTAGCTATCCAATAATGTGAAGTCGAATCGAACGAAAACATGAATTTGAATTAATAGCTTTGAGAAAAACAAATCCAATGCTAAAACATTTGCTCCTTCTTGTCCTTTTGAATTCAAGCCTTTATCTGAGTGCACAATACGATCTTATACCTTCTGTGAAGGAAATAGAATCGTTACCCGAATGGGCTCAGCTCATGTATTCTGAAGATCCGAATGTTTGGGAAGTAGATCGACTATACGAAAATTACTATAGAGAGCATTTATTCGTTAAATCCTACCACACACAATACTACAAACGATGGAGAAGATCGATCGCTGATCAGGTCAATGATCAGGGATATGTTGGTCCTAATCTTTACTTTTCAAAACCATCGACAACCGGAGCTAAAGCTTCAAACTGGTCAGTAATGGGACCATTTCACGTTGAAAAAGAAGGAAATCAACAAGGGTCAACACAATCCAATATCTATTCACTGGACAGATGCGAGGCCGCACCGAATGTACTGTATTGCGGAACAGAACCGGGTGAAGTATACAAAAGTACAGATGGAGGAAATTCGTGGACAACTGTTACAATGACTCTGAACTTTGGAAGTGGTGTCACAGCTGTGGAATGTCATCCTACTGATCCGAATACGATTTTTGCCGGCGGAGACCTTGGAATATTCAGAAGTCAGGACGGGGGCCTAACCTGGACAAACACTCTTTCACAAACCAGTCTGGATGTGAATGAAATTCTTGTTTTTCCAAACGATCCTTCGATCGTTTTTGCTGCCACCGGAAAAGGACTTTACCGATCAACCAATGGAGGGACGAGCTGGACAAACTTATTCACTAACAAATCTTATGACATTAAGGCAAAAACGGATGGTTCAGGCACCTTATTCTTGGTGAGAAATAACCCAACGTTGATCAAAGCTGAATTCTATATTTCCACAGACAATGGAGCAACCTGGGCAATCCAGAGTTCAGGTTGGTACAATTCTACCGATCCGAACAGATTGGACGGAGGGGCAAGAATTGCTGTTAGTCCGGCTGATCCATCAAGAGTATATGCCTACCTGATCGGTCAATCAAAAGCAGATGACTTTGGCTACATCGGAGTTTATAGAAGTAACGACGGAGGACTAAGCTGGACTCTTCCGAATGGACCTGTTGGAGGACCATATACGGCTACTCACCTGAATCTGGCTTATGGCAACCCGGGATGGACCTATCATCAAGGTTTCTATAATTGTGCGATAATGGCTGACCCTGCGAATGCCGACAGGATCCTTATTGGAGGATTGAACTTATACAGATCCGACGACGGAGGAAGTACTTTCTCTTCAGTTGCAGGATATGTTGGAGGTCCTTTGAGCATCCATGTGGATATGCAGGATTTCAGATCTTTCAATAATGAGGCATGGGTTACGACGGACGGTGGTATCTATCGTTCAACGGATTTCTTTACTTCAGACCCTACCTTCAAGATGGATGGAATCCATGCTTCTGATTACTGGGGATTTGGTGCCGGTTGGAACGAGGATGTACTTGTGGGAGGATTGTATCACAACGGTAACCTGGCCTATCATGAAAACTATGGCAATGGAAATTTCAGACAATTGGGAGGTGGTGAAGCGCCAACCGGATATGTGAATACGGGACTTAACCGAAAGACGTATTTTTCAGATATTGGTGGTAAGATCCTTCCGTTGATCATGAGCGATCCTGTGAGCAATTTCAGTATTGGACTGAGTCCAAATGAAAGCTACTGGAGTGCTGAATCCAGTGAAATGGAATTTCATCCAAATTGCTACAACATTGCTTTTCTAGGGAAAGATCACAAGATCTGGAAAACTACTGACGGCGGAGGATCATTCAACGAAGTTTATACGTTCGGAACTTCTGCACAGGACAAGATCAAGTACATTGAGATCTCCAGTTCAAATCCAGATGTCATCTATGCTACTCAACAACCTGCATCAGGAAGCATTGGAAAACTTTGGAAGACAACGAATGGTGGTGTGACATGGGACGAGCTTTCTCTACCAGCAGGAAATAGCCGAAAGATCCTCTTATCGATCAATCCTGAAGATGAAAATGAATTATATATGGCCTATGCCAGTGGTGCTAACGGACAGAAAGTCTATGTAACGAATGATGGTGGTTCTAGCTGGACAAACATCACCAGCTCAATCATGAATAATGAAAGCATTCACTCCTTGCTCTACATCGCAGGAACAAACGGCGCTTTGTATGCGGGAACAGGAAACACGATGTATTATAGAGACCAAACCGGCACGTGGAGTGTCGATGATCTTGGGTTACCGGAATACATCAGCACGAATATCCTAAAGCCATTCTACCGCGACGGAAAGATCCGAATGGCCAGCTACGGAAAAGGTCTATGGGAAAGTAATCTGAATGAAACTCCCGATCATCCAATCGCCAGAATAAACGTCGACAAATTTTCACAGACCGTGATCTGTGAAGCCGATTCATTCTATTTTGAGGATCACTCATTCCTGAACCATACCAATGCTTCATGGTCTTGGTCCTTCCCTACCGGATCTCCATCCAATTCCTCAACAAGAAACCCTGTCGTATATTTCCCTGCAGGTACGCATCAGGCCATATTGACCATTACAGATGGAAATGGACTTCAGGACAGCGATACCATTCAAGTGAGTGTGAATAATTATGCATCTCCAACAATTGTCAATGAAGACTTTCAGGGAGCCTTTCTTCCTGAGGGATGGTTAATGAAAAACTGGGATGGAAACGGTCAATGGGAATCAACATCTGACGCAGGAGGTTTTGGGATTTCAACAAAAAGTGCCTTATTCAGAAATTATGACATCGACTCTCAAGGAACCGATGATGACCTGAGCTTTGTCTTCGATGCCACAGCGCAATCAGTTCTTGAATTGACTTTTGATGTTGCTTATACCCCATGGGGAGGATCCTATTCAGATTCCTTAAAGGTTCTGGTCTCAACCGATTGCGGCGTTTCCTATTCGGAAGTCTATTTCAAAGGAGGGACAACCCTTGCGACGGCACCAACCTTGAATTCTTATTTCACCCCTTCAGCGTCAGAATGGAGAAATGAAACGATCGACCTGAGTGCTTTCGGAGGAAATGAATTGTTGGTTACTTTCAGAAACAAAGGACATTGGGGTAATAATCTGTATCTGGATAATATCAATCTTTCCGGGAATCTTTCTGTCATCGCCAATGAAGAAAGGAATGAACCGATGCTTTATCCCAATCCGGTTTGTGCTGGTGAAGCTGTAACTATTTCCTGGAATGACCAGTTGTTCAAATGGAGGTTTATCGATCTAAATGGAAAGACCATCGCTAAAGGTTTTGGAGCCAACGATCTTCAATTCGTTACCCCAGATCATTTGATGTCTGGCATGTATTTCATTCAGCTGGAAAGTGAGAAAATGATCAGAAACCTGCCGGTTGTGATTCGATAAATTGTACGATCGGAATATCTGGATTTGTGAACGAATAGTCTTTTAGCGCTGATCTGGACACCCATTCAAGTCGATCGTGATCCGAAGAGGAATGTCCACCTGAAATGTAATCGCATTGATAAGCCATCAAGCGTATTTTAATATTGTTGACCAAACATTCTGATACCATCAGATAAGTGTAATTTTCAGCTGTCAGTTCAAGCTCTTCATTTAGCTCACGTTTCAATGCTTCAAGTGGTTCTTCACTCGGCTCGATCTTCCCTCCTGGAAATTCCCATTTACCGGGATGTGATTTTTTCTGACTTCTTCTGCAAATGAGAAATTCTTCTTTTTTCCTGATGACAGCACAAACCACTAAAAGAATTTCCATTTGAAACCTGAATTACATTTTCTGACTAAAAATACAATAGTTTTGAATCTGAAAATGAAGAAGCTCCCAACATGTGTTTTTCTGATGTTCATCCTGAACGCCAAGGGTCAGGTGGTTGAA
>SBFR01000052.1 GCA_006227105.1 Bacteroidota bacterium | reverse complement strand
CCATGATGATCTTTTACTGCGGTTTAATGATAACGAAGAAGGGGAGGAGGTGTTTTACAATTGCTATTTCCGATGGATGAACGGTAAATATGAATTCTTATCCGTAGAAGTGATCGAAGGAGTAAACTGGGGTGGACCTGTAAAAGCTCAATTCAAAGATTCCATGGCAGTGGAGATCAAAAAAGAGATCACTGAAAATCAAATGATATTCTAATGACCAAATTGAAATATTTGATGCTGGCGTTGACTTTCGCTTCTTGTACACAAGGAGTGAAGATGAAGTCGATCAATCTGGGATCATTATTTCACGACAACAACAGTAAAGTTTGGGTTCTTGATCAGGTGATAGTAGGCAAAGAAAACTTTGCACCTAAGGAAAATAAGGAAAAGGATATCCTGGTCTTTTATTCCAACGGAAAATGCCTCTTTCACAGCATCAAGGCACTTGGGGAAGTTGCCGGTAAAAAAGGTGAGTATTCGGTGTACTCTACTGAAAGAGAGATGAGGCTTTATTTCAATAAAGAAGTATGGGACTTTAAAATCAAGGAGCTTGAAGAAGATCGCGTTGTATTGGTGCCATCCAAAGAATCAGATTTAAGGTATACCTTAATCCTTCGTCCTTTCCCGGAGCTTTAATACTTCACAATTCTGGTTAACGAACTTCTACCTTGAGCACTGGATCTTAAAAAGTATATCCCTGGAGTCAAATGCGATAAATTCAGCTTACTTTCCTTTTCCTGAATAAGAATGTTGCCTTTTAAATCAATGATCTCATTCAACTCGATCGTGTATTCACTCTTTACCGAAATGAAATCCGCAGTAGGATTTGGATAGACTGATACGTTAATCACTAAGTCATCGATTCCGGCTGGATCATCTGCTACAACAGTAATATTATCCAGGTACAACTTGAAACCGTCATAAGTGTGATTAATAAATGCAACGTATATATTTTGACCATCATATCCTTCAGTGCTCAGATCTACTGAACGAAATGTCCAAGAATCATATTCTTCCTGAATGTAACCGATAGTATCAGTGAAGCTAGCCAATTGATCATCAGTTGTGGAAACCATTACAAGATAACTATCAGGGAAAGAAGGATCATGCGATCTTGCTTCCCAGGAAATCGAATTTCCAAATGCACCTAAAGACAATTGAGGTAAGATCAACCAACGATCAGAAACCCCAACAGGATCGAAAAATGAAGTCGAAGCCGCACAATGATTTGTAGGATTTCCTGGCTCTTCATAAGGTATCCATGCTGCAGTGAATTCTGAAACAGCACTGGCAACATTCAATCCATCATTATCAATGATAGAATAACTCACAGGAATTCCTGATTCAAAATCCTCCTGAAGCAAAGTGTTCTGAGACAGAACGCATAGAGGAAGTAAAAATGCAAATACAAAAGTAAATCTCATAGTTCAAAAATACGATTAATCAACGAGGGTTATTAATATCTCTTTGAATTCCTGATAAAAACGATCGAATTCGATCATTCGTTGTTTTAAGAATTCTATGATGTCATCCCATTGGCTTTTGTCATAGTAATTCACATCTGACAACGTCCATGAGATTCTTCCAATATTCAATCCTTCAGTCGTAACCTTGTTCTCTTCCCATAGGGTAGGGTGCTCCATCTCAGCCTCCAGCACCTTTCTTAACTCTGTTAATTGTTCCCAAACGATCGATTGAACTCCCTGATCTTTGAATTGAATATCCAAACACAACGACACACGATTACTTTCCGTCACAACCCTCAAATAAATGTTCTTGACATCTGTAGGATAGTTGATCCAGTTCATTTTCTTTCCATTGGAAGAGCGGATCTTTCTCATTTCAGATTTGAACTGATCCCAAAAATCAATGTTCAATTGTTTACGCTCTTCTTTGGATAACATTAATGATTGTACTCTACAGAAAATGGAACATCATTGTAGATCACTTCTCTTAGTAAGTGGTCTTTGGAATAGTTGAAATGAATGGATTTAACCAGTGTGTTGTTAATGAATCTTTTAAATCCAGTTAACATGCCACTTACTTCATAAGACCACTCTGCTATTAACTGAGATTGAACAAAATTATCTGAGATAAGGTAGCTTTTAACAGGCAATCCTTTTGAATTTAAATAGGTTACATTGATCTCTGCAGTCGCCAATACCTCTATCGAATATCCATTTCTTTCAAGTATGTCTTTACATTTCCGTACTGGCGTGTTTTCATTGATAAAAACGGATGCTTTGATGAAAGAATCCCCTGTCTTTTCAAGAACAAGTTCAGGAGCAATATAACTTCCAAAGATGAACGTCGAGTCATAGCTATTGTTGGAACGTCCACGTAAATGGATCAATGGTTGACCATCTGTCAGGAATTTATTCTCAAGCGAAGTTTTTTCCCCAAAAAAAGATACAGTTTTACCTGAATTACCATCAAATTCTATTTTTGTTTGAGGGTCGTCTGCCAATTCATAATTGAAGTATTCGAATGACTTTAGTTTTGATTTAAGCGAAAACAAAAAGAAATATTTCTCTTTATTATTTCCTGGTTTTTTAGGGTTTGAAGAACTAAATGAAATGCTATTAACGCCAGTAATGTTTAAAATTGAGTCGTTCCAGAATTGAGCATATTTACCAGAATGATCAAAGATGTACTCAATAAAAACCGGTGAATACAATTGATTGTATTGAAGTACTACCTTTTCCGGCAATTCATATTCGCTACTACTTCCATTGAAGCATGATGAAATGATCAGAACGCTTAGAAAAGAACCTATGATAAGTCTTAAAGGCATATTCAAAAATAAGTAAACTCAATGATATTTTCGTTTGTAACTTACGTAACGAAGTCAATTTTGAAATTTTACTTACTTTGTCAAAAATCTAATTTATGAAGAAGATCCTGTTTTTATC
>SBFR01000117.1 GCA_006227105.1 Bacteroidota bacterium | reverse complement strand
ACGGATACCGAATGTAATACAGCTGTCTCTTCGGATATTTTCTTCCCACCGCCAGTTTCAGTGACCGTGATTGATACGTCTGTTTGTATTGGAGCTCCTTTGACGATAACTGCCGGAACTCAAAATACGAGTACGATCACCTGGAGTACTGGTGCAACCGAACAAAGCATTTCTATCGCACCGACAGATCCGGTTCAAAACTACATCGTTACTGCATCCAACTTGTGTTATACAATGAGTGATACAGCTACTGTTTCTACATTCATTTGTGATATTGAAGCGCCAAACGTAATGGTACTTTCATCACAAGCTGGAAACAATACATTCTTTGTACAATATCAGGGAATCGCTGAATTCCAGTGTAACATCATTAACAGATGGGGAAATCCAATCTATGAATACACTGATCCTGCGGAACATTGGGACGGTAAAACCATGAACGGTGATCTTGTTGATGAAGGAACATACTTCTATATTATCAAAGCCAAATTTGCAAGTGGTGAAGAAGTCACCAAACACGGATTTGTGCAAGTGATCTATTAAAAATTAAGCGGTTTTCGAACCGCTTTTTTTTTGAATGTAATTTTATCAAAACCTATGCGTTAACTTTGTTATATGATGGAGATAAAAAAAGTTGGAGTAAATGGTTTTGGAAGAATAGGCAGGTATTTTACTCGTCTCGCAATTCTTTCTGAAAAAATTGATGTCGCTATAGTCAACGACATTACTGACATTAAAACATTAGCCCACCTTTTAAAATATGATTCTATTCATGGAATATTCCCAATTCAATTTTCGATTGAAGAAGATCATCTGGTATTTGAAAATGGAAAAAGAATACGTTTCACTTGCCACAGGGATCCAGAATTGATCCCATGGGGAGAAGAAAAGGTAGAGACGGTGATTGAATCAACAGGACTATTCCTGACCAAACATCAAGCTGAGAAGCATATCCATGGAGGCGCGAATAAGGTGATCATATCTGCACCTGCTAAGGATGAAGATATACCAACAGTTGTTTTAGGTGTGAATGAGCAAATTCTTGATAGTAATCCAACGATCATTTCAAATGCTTCTTGCACTACAAACAATGCTGCACCTATGGTAATGGTTATGGAGAAGATCTGTGAGATCGAAAGTGCATATATCACTACCATCCATAGCTTTACATCCGATCAAAGACTTCACGACGCTCCTCACAAAGACTTGAGAAGAGCACGCGCTGCAACTCAATCAATCGTACCAACAACGACAGGTGCGGCAAAAGCTATTACAAAGATCTTTCCTGATCTGGAAAATAAAATTGGAGGATGTGGGGTTCGGGTTCCAGTTCCTGATGGTTCATTCACAGATCTGACCATGGTGGTTAAAAATCCTCCGACTGTAGAACAAATCAATATGGCCATGAAAGAGGCTTCAGAAACATATTTAAAAGGAATTCTTGCCTACACTGAGGATCCAATCGTTTCTGTAGATGTATTAGGAAATCCTAACTCCTGCCTATTTGATGCTGATCTAACAAGCGTGATCAACAACATGGTTAAAGTTGTCGGATGGTATGATAACGAATCAGGTTATTCGAATCGTTTGGCTGAATTGGTATTAAAGTTCTAAGGCTTCTTAAAAACCCAACTTTTCGGATACTTGTCATTATTACTGCCGGCAGCAGACAATGCTTCGTTTCTTGTTGAATAAGACGCGAGACTCACTAAATACATTCCTCCAACATTCCCGATCACTGTTGCCGAAAAACCTTCATCCTCAAGCTTTGACCTGAATCGATTTGCATTCGCTTCCTCTCCAAAGGATCCAACGATCACATGAAAAGGCAAACTACTGTCTCCCGATTGCATTTTCTTAGGTATCGGCTTTGAAACCTTCTTTACCTCAGGTTTTGAAACAACTTCTCTCACCTCTTCCTCAACTATTTCCTCCTCTTCCTCCTTAATCAACACCTCCTCTTCAAATTCATTTTCGGTTTCAACAGATTCAATAGGATCATTTTCAGGTTCAGGCTCCACCACTTTGGCCTCAGTTTTAACAGAGGATTCCGATGCCAGGAACGGTATATGAGATTTAACGTCATTGTAAAAAATTGCGACTGTAGTTAGACCTCCAATAACGATCACAAAAAAGGTGATCATGGCATAAAAAAGTGGACTCTTCCGTTTTTTGTCTTTTTGAGCCTTTTCGATTATGGGTTTTTTAGGACCCTCCGGCTTAGTAGCATTGATCGGCGGAACATCCAGATCATCTTCCCACTGCTGTTCTTCAGTATAAACGGATACGACTTCTTCTTGAATCTCTTCTTTCTGTTCAGTCTCCTCCTCAGGTTTTGATTCAACCTCCTCTGGTTGGCTATCAGCTGTCAGGACCTCCGTGTCTGATTGAACTTCTTCTATTTTCTCTTCCTCAATTTGGACCTCGGTCTGTTCCTCAATTTTATCCGAAATTTCATCTGGAACTGAATTTTCAGAAACTGGTTGTTCAGCAACAACTTCACTCACCACTTCAGAAGTACCAATCCACTTTTCAAAGACGATATCCCCAGACACATCCTTTTTGAATGTTCCAAATTGATACATGTCGTAGGAATCACCAACATTCAATTTAGCTTCAATTTCTCTTACATATTTAGCAATAAGGTTTCTCGCCTCGTTTTCTTCCCACCCTTCGCGCTGCGCTATATAATTGACAAGAGTTCCATCATCATGTTTCAAAAAAGGCATGAACATTACTTCTCCAGTTTCCTTGTTCGTTAATGTTAACGCGCCCAAACCGGGAATAATAATGGTATTCTGTTCTTTTAATATGTCGATCAAATACTTATCCATAGATGGTAATTTGAGTTTATATCAACCGTTTAAAAAAGTTCATTGAACGCAAAAGTGTCCTTTAAACGAACTCCTTTTTCTGTCATTTGAAGTGTACAACATTCATTTACGCTATCGTGCTCCAGGAACAAAACAAATTCCTCTTCAACGGCTCTAGTTAAAAACTTTGCTTTCTCCTCCAAAGTGATCAAAGGTCTTGTGTCATAACCCATCACATATGGCAATGGTATATGCCCTGTGCTCGGCAACAGGTCTGCCATGAATACGATAGTTCTCCCTTTGTATTTGATGTGCGGGATCATCATGCTATCGGTATGTCCATCCACAAATAGAACATCCAGATTATTAAAGACATCTCGCGAAAAATCTCCTTCGCGATCAATAAATTTCAATTGACCACTTTCCTGGATCGGAAGGATATTTTCCGTTAAAAATGAAGCTTTTTCTCTTGGATTTGGATTGGTCGCCCACTCCCAGTGATTTTCATTACTCCAAAAAGTTGCATTTTTAAATACCGGACGATACCCATCCTTTTGAGTATTCCATTCGATCGAACCTCCACAATGATCGAAATGCAGGTGAGTTAAAAACACATCCGTGATATCATCCATCGAGAACCCTAGTTTATTGAGATTCCCTTTTAAAGAATCATTTCCATGCATGTAATAATGAGAAAAGAACTTTTCGCTTTGTTTATCTCCGATTCCAGTATCGATCAGCATCAAACGGTCACCATCCTCAATTAATAGTAATCTCATTGCCCATGAGCACATGTTGTTTTCGTCTGCGGGATTTGTCTTTTGCCAGATCGTTTTCGGCACAACACCAAACATGGCTCCCCCATCCAATTTAAAATTTCCTGAGTTCAGCGGATAAACTTTCATACGTTTCCTTTTGTCGAGCGATTAATTTCTAGAAGAAAGGTACATGAATATGATCCCTGTCAACGACAATATCAATCCAAATAACTTTCCTCTTGTAAGTGATTCTTTAAAGATAAGAAATCCAACTATAGCTGAAAGAATAACGATTCCCACATTATTGATCGCCACAACTGTAGAATCTTCCCAAGGAAGAATGCTGTAGGAGTGGATCAATAAATAGATCGAAAAATAATTGGGAATCCCTAACACTACTCCAGCGATGATATTCTTCCATTGAAATGATGCTTTCTTTCGAATGATCTGGGTAATCAGAATGAGACTTCCTATTAACCCGGCCATACCGAAGCCGAATGCGGAAAACAGAGACGTGGTCAACTGACCTAATTCAAATTTCTGAACATAGTTCAACAAAAAATCAAGTATTCCGCTTCCAATAAACAGAAGAATCAGCATCCATCTGGCCGAATTTTCATTTTTCACTTCCTCTTTCGAAGAAGTGACCAGAACAACTCCCGTAAATGCTGCGAGAATACCAGAAATTTTCATCCATCCAAAACTCTCTTTATACCACAGGATCATGATCAACATGGTCATGGCCATACTCATTTTAACAGCAGTAGACGTCATCGCTACACCATTCCTCTGCGAACTGATGCCCATTACAATGAACAAGGAGATAAAAAGGAAAGCACAAAGCACGGCATAAGCAATCCAGCTTCCTGACCCGTAAGATGCAGGGGTCCATTGATCTCCATAGAGTAGGATTCCGCAGGAAAAAGCCGTGAAATAATTAAATACAATTGCTTGAAAAGTGTCTATCCCAAACTTTGGAAAAAGTTTAAAGATGATAAAGATCACACTCGATGATAGTATGGCGAAAGGAAGGGTGATCATGCTTTATAAATATATACTTGATCCTTACCAAAAGAAAAACTATGTTGTGGAATGCCCTTCACAATTGGTGCTTCTAATCCATTTGATAATTCAGTATTTCCAACAAGCACTCTTATTTCATCATATAGACCCGAATCAATAAATTGCTGAAGAGTAGCTCTGCCACCTTCAACGAATAACGATTGAATATTCTGATCCCATAACCTACCCAAAATAGACAATATGGAAAGATCTTCTGTTTTTAAATACTTCACATTTCCAATTTCTTCTTCTTTCATTCGATTCAAAACTATGCTCTCTGCATCTTTTGAGAAGACCTTGTGATCTAATGAAACTTCACAGTTTGGATCAATAATTATTCGAACTGGATTTTTCCCGGAAATCGCCCTTACCGTTAATTCAGGGTCATCATTTAAAATGGTTTTTTTTCCAACTAATATTGCCTGCTCCTCAGCTCTCCATTTGTGCACGAGTACTTTTGTTTCTGGCGATGTGATCCAGAATATACCTTTCTCACCATTTGACCTGTCCTGGTCTATAAAACCATTTTTTGTCTGCGCCCATTTTAAAATAACATAAGGCCTTTTTTTCTCATGAAAAGTAAAGAATCTCTTGTTTAGCTCTCTAGCTTCTTTTTCAAGTATACCGGTTTCAACGTGGATACCATTCTTTTTTAGATGATCAATTCCCTTTCCCGCAACTTCCGAATACGTATCCAAAGTAGCTATGATCACTTCTTTTACTTTATGATGAACCAAAAGATCAGAACACGGTGGTGTTTTTCCATGATGGGCACATGGCTCCAGACTAACAAAAACTGTACTTTCCGGTATAAGAGTTTTATCCGACACACTCGCTATTGCATTGACTTCAGCATGCGGTCCTCCAAATTCTTTATGATACCCTTCTCCGATGATCTTACCAGCGTGAACGATCACACAACCCACCATAGGATTTGGTGCAACTGATCCATTCCCCATCAATGCGAGATCCAGGCATCGTTGCATAAAACTGATCTTTTCCTTTTCGGTTAGTCCCATTTCTACCTTCAAATGTACACAGAACCATTCTATTGCCTTGATGAATTCTATCTAAAATTCTATTTTAGCAACCATGACGAAGATGACCAACGCCGAAAAAGCAAAACACCTGTTCAGTCTCCCTGTAATTGTAGCTGCATTGGGGTATTTTGTAGATATCTATGACTTACTACTTTTCGGTATTGTGCGATTACCAAGTTTGGAAAGTATGGGACTGGATGTGGATACGTACGGCACTATGATCCTGAATTGGGAAAAAACCGGATTATTGATCGGGGGAATTCTTTGGGGTGTCTTCGGAGATAAAAAAGGTCGCCTTTCTGTGCTATTCGGTTCAATACTGGTCTATTCACTTGCCAATATCGCTTGTGGATTATTACCTCATGTGGAATTCATGGACAAAGCATCAGCTTACGCATTGTTTCGTTTTATTGCAGGAATTGGTTTAGCAGGAGAGCTTGGTGCGGGGATTACTCTGGTTTCTGAATCCTTACCCAAAGAATTGAGAGCGATAGGAACCTCACTTGTCGCCGGATTTGGTCTTTTTGGAGCTGTCGTGGCTAACTTCACTGTAGAACTGGCCAGCGACTGGACCATCTCTTATTTCATTGGAGGAGGACTCGGATTAATGCTTTTGTTGCTTAGAGTTGGCGTACTTGAATCCGGAATATACAAAGACATTCAACAAGACGCATCCGTCAAAAAGGGGAACTTTTTATCCTTCTTCACGAACTGGGATCGATTTGTGAGATACATCAAATGTATTGCGATTGGAATTCCAACCTGGTTCTGTATTGGTATCCTGGCGGTTCTTGGAAATCAATTTGGGCCGGCATTGGGTATCGTAGGGGATATTGAACCCGGAAAAGCCATCATGTGGGCCTATATTGGTATCTCCGTGGGGGATTTCGCAAGTGGATTCATAAGTCATTATCTGAAATCTAGGAAGAAAGCCATCTTTTATATGATGTTATTTACGATTGTTGGTGTTGTATTGATGCTTTCGGGTGGTGCCAAAACAGTAGAGATGTATTATTTCTATTGTGTGTGGCTTGGATTAGGAACCGGTTACTGGGCAATGTTCGTCACAATTGGAGCAGAACAATTTGGTACAAATATCAGATCAACAGCAGCGACAACTATACCGAATATGGTTCGTGGAACCTTAGTTTTGATGATCCTGATGTTTAACTATTTTAAACCGAGTACAGGGGTATTATGGTCGGCAGTGATCGTTGGTGTTATTGCATTTGCAGTTGGCATCTATTCCACTCTAACCATACCGGAAACCCATGACAGGGATCTTGATTTTATCGAGGAATGATCAATCTCGTTCCCAGATCCTTTCTCTGGTTCCTTCATGTCTGATCTGTCTCCATCCTTTTTGCCTTGCTTCCCGGATCAACCGTCTGCGAAGGATTTTGGGATAGAACACCTTTCTCCAGATCCTCGATTTTGACTCCTTTTCAAGGACACCAATTTCGGATAAAACGTGATAGGTAGAAGATCCGCATCGGAATCCAAAGAATGCATAGTCATAAGGTGTTTCCTTAACAAATCGTTCGCAAATACTATCATATTTTGCACGTTGTCTTCTTGTGATCGGAATTTTAATAACCAAGGTTTTTACACTATCGACGTTCTCATCCATGATCTTGTTGAATTCACGATCTGACTGGAACGCATACTTTCCATTCGGCCTTTTTTTGTTTTGAAAAATATGGACTTTCCCCTCGTAGAAAAAACTTAAGAAAGAAGTATCGTTGTATCTCAAGCCAACATGACCCCCAAGCATGCCTCCAAACCATGGCTTTTGTTTTTTTCTGAATGCTGGTTTTGGCTTTGAACCATATAAAAAACGAACACTTAAAGTGTCTTCCTGGGCATTTAAATGAGAAATGCCCAACATCAACGCGAGTATCAAGAATATTCTCATGACCCTTAAAATAAAAAAAAGCCACCAAATGAGGTGACTTTTTCATATAAAAAGATTGTTAATTAATGAGCACTCAAGTATTCTGCTACTCCTTTGAAGTCAGCCTTCATACCTTCGTCACCTTTGTGCCAGTTTGCTGGACAAACCTCACCATTCTCTTCAAAGAACTGAAGTGCATCCACCATTCTTAACGCTTCGTCAACATTTCTTCCTAGAGGGAACATGTTCACCAATTGGTGCATAACCACTCCAGACTTGTCGATCAAGAATAATCCACGGTATGCGATCATTGGTCCTGTAGCTGCCAAGTTCCCTTCCATGTCGTACTCGTATTCTCCAGCAAGGACTCCAAACGCTTCAGAAATTGTTTTACTTGTATCTGCAACGATCGGATAAGTTACTCCTTGAATTCCTCCATGGTTTTTAGGTACTTGTAACCATCCCCAGTGAGACTCTTCAGTATCCGTAGAACAAGCTACCACTTTAACGCCTCTCGCTTCAAATTCCCCTAATTTAGCCTGAAATGCATGTAATTCAGATGGACATACAAATGTGAAATCCTTTGGATAGAAAAAGAATAATACGTGATTCTTTCCAATGAACTGATCTAATGAAAAATCATTTACGATCTCCCCTCCATTTACAACAGCTGCTGCTTTGAATGAAGGTGCTTTTTTACCTACTAATACTCCCATTTTTCTTATTTATTTCTAATTGTTTAACAAATTTATTGTCCATTAGTTTAAGCGATTCTTAAATCCTTCAACTAATTTACTTGTACAAATTTACGTCAATCTATATTATAGTTTTTATT
>SBFR01000155.1 GCA_006227105.1 Bacteroidota bacterium | reverse complement strand
AAGGGTGGTAACATTCCACGTGAATTTATCCCTTCGGTAGAAAAAGGATTCAAGGAATCAATGAAGAATGGTGTATTAGCTGGATTCCAGGTAGACGCTATGAAGGTTGAATTGATCGATGGTTCATTCCACGCAGTCGATTCAGATTCATTGTCATTCGAATTGTGTGCAAAAATGGCATACCGTGAAGCCTTGAGAAAAGCAGCTCCTGTACTTCTTGAGCCAATCATGAAGTTAGAAGTTGTTACCCCGGAAGAAAACATGGGAGACATCGTAGGAGACCTTAACCGTCGTCGTGGTGTGATCCGTGGAATGGATGACAGAGCAGGTTCAAAAGTTGTTAAGGCTGATGTTCCTCTATCTGAAATGTTCGGTTACGTTACTCAGTTACGTACCCTTTCTTCAGGACGTGCGACTTCCTCAATGGAATTCTCACACTACGCAGAAGCACCGAAAAACGTTGCTGATGATGTAGTTGCTAAATCAAATGGAAAAGTTACAGCTTAATATTTAGGTAGATGAGCCAAAAAATAAGAATCAAATTGAAGTCATACGATCACAATCTAGTAGATAAGTCTGCAGAAAAGATCGTAAAAACTGTAAAAGCTACAGGTGCAGTAGTTAGTGGTCCAATTCCACTTCCTACTCACAAGAGAATCTACACTGTATTGAAATCTCCACACGTAAACAAGAAAGCACGTGAGCAGTTCGAACTTTGTTCGTACAAGCGTCTTCTTGATATCTACAGCTCTTCGTCAAAGACTGTAGATGCGCTTATGCGTTTGGAGCTTCCAAGTGGTGTTGACGTAGAAATCAAAGTTTAATTTTTAATAAGTAAAGTATGCCAGGAATTATTGGTAGAAAAATCGGAATGACTAGCGTCTACAGTGCCGAGGGTAAGGCAACACCATGCACAGTGATAGAAGCTGGTCCTTGCGTTGTAACGCAAGTTAAGACCGTTGACCGTGACGGATACGATGCGGTTCAATTGGGATTCGGTGAGCGTAAGGAGAAAAATACTCCCAATGCGCTGAAAGGTCACTTTAAGAAGGCCAAAACTGCTCCAAAAGCAAAACTTGTGGAGTTCAAAGAGTTTGAAGGTCTGAATTTAGGTGATGAGATCAATGTTGGAATCTTCGAGGAAGGTGAATTCGTTTCAGTTTCCGGAACATCGAAAGGTAAAGGTTTCCAGGGGGTTGTTAGACGTCATGGTTTTGGTGGAGTTGGTCAGTCAACACACGGACAGCATAACCGTCTTAGAGCACCAGGATCTATCGGAGCTTGTTCTTACCCTGCAAGAGTATTCAAAGGAATGCGAATGGCAGGACAAATGGGGAACAAAAGAGTTCAGATGGAAAACCTTCAGGTTTTGAAGGTTCTTACAGACAAGAATTTAATCGTAGTTAAGGGATCAATTCCTGGAGCTAAAGGTTCAACCGTAACAATTTTGAAGTAATGGAAGTAAAGGTAATAGACGCGAAAGGAAAAGCGACATCTAAGAAGGTTACGCTTTCAGACTCAGTATTCGGAATTGAACCGAACGATCACGCTATCTATCTTGATGTGAAGCAGCACTTGGCGAATCGTCGTCAGGGAACTCATAAAGCGAAAGAAAGAGCTGAGATTGCTGGTTCAACAAAGAAGATCAAGAAGCAGAAAGGTACCGGTGGTGCCAGAGCGGGTAGTGTTAAATCAGGAACTCGTGTTGGAGGAGGTAGAATTTTCGGACCAAGACCAAGAAACTATCACTTCAAATTGAATGTGAAGTTGAAGAGATTGGCTAGAAAATCTGCATTTTCTTACAAAGCACAAAATGATGCTATCCTAGTTTTGGAAGATCCAAAGTTTGATGTTGCAAAGACAAAGGATATGAAGTCATTGCTAGCTTCATTGAAGCTTGAAAACGAAAAGGTATTGGTAATCCTAGGTGAACAAAATGATAATGTTTACTTGGCATCACGTAACCTTGGAAGAGTTAAAGTCGTAACTGCAGACTCTGTTAACACTTTTGACGTATTGAATGCGAAGAAAGTAGTAATGGCAGAAAGTTCAGTTGTGGCAATTGAGAAGATCCTTAACTAATTAGCGATGAAAACAATTATCAAGAAGCCGATCATCACTGAAAAAGCAACAGGTGCTACTGAAAAGCAGAACCGTTTCACTTTTGCAGTTGATAGAGGAGCTAATAAAATTGAAATTAAGAATGCCGTCGAGAAAATGTATGGTGTCAGTGTTACTGAAGTTCGTACAATGAATTATGGCGGTGGTAAATCCTCTGTTAAATATACTAACAAAGGTATCGTTGAGCAACCAAGCCGAGTTTGGAAAAAAGCTGTGGTTACGGTAGCTGAAGGAGAAACGATTGATTTATTTAATAATTTTTAAGTAGTTGACAAATGGGTCTTAAAAAATTCAAGCCTATCACTCCAGGGCAAAGACACAAGGTCATCAGTGATTACTCTGAAGTAACAGCGAGCTCACCAGAAAAGAGCCTAGTTGCGAAAAAGAAGAAGTCAGGTGGTCGTAACAATGACGGTAGAATGACAATGCGCTACATTGGTGGTGGTCACAAGCAAAAATACCGTGTTGTTGATTTTAAGCGTGACAAGCACAGTGTACCAGCAACGGTTAAGTCGATCGAATACGATCCAAACCGTTCTGCACACATCGCCTTGTTGTATTATGCTGATGGTGAGAAGCGTTACATCATTGCTCCAAACGGATTGAAAGTTGGAGACACTGTTGTAGCAGGTAAAGATGCAGCTCCAAATGTTGGAAATGCACTTTATTTAAGTGATGTGCCTCTAGGTACAGTTATCCACAACATTGAATTGAAGCCAGGTAAAGGTGGGGCAATTGCTCGAGGTGCTGGAACATACGCTCAATTAAATGCTCGTGATGGTCGTTATGCGATCGTAAAACTTCCTTCTGGAGAAACCAGAATGATCCTTACGACTTGTATGGCAACTATCGGTTCTGTTTCTAATGCTGAACATAACCTAACGGTTTCAGGTAAAGCTGGACGTTCTCGTTGGTTGGGTCGTCGTCCACGTGTACGTGGTGTTGTTATGAACCCAGTTGATCACCCAATGGGTGGTGGTGAAGGACGTAATGCCGGTGGACACCCACGTTCACGTAATGGTATGCCAGCTAAAGGATACAAGACACGTTCTAAGAGCAAGTATTCGAATAAGTTTATTATCGAAAGAAGAAAAAAATAATTGAGGTATGAGTCGTTCGTTGAAAAAACCACCTTTTGTACACTACAAGTTGATGAAACGTGTAGATGATGCTCAGACATCTGGGAGTAAAGCTGTGATCAAGACTTGGTCTCGTGCTTCAACTATTACTCCTGAGTTTGTCGGATTGACATTCGCAGTACACAATGGTAATAAGTTCATTCCTGTGTTCGTAACAGAAAACATGGTAGGTCACAAGCTTGGAGAATTTGCTCCAACACGTAACTTCCGTGGTCACGCAGGAAACAAAAAGGATAAAAAGAGATAAAATTAAATAGCAAAATCATGGGTGCTAGAAAAAGGTTAAGAGCCGAGAAATTGAAGGAAGCCAAGCGTGTGACTGCGATCGCACACTTGAAGGACTCCAATATTGCTCCAAGAAAGATGAGATTGGTTGCAGATCTTATAAGGGGAGTTGAGGTTAATAAGGCTCTGAATATATTGCAACACAATGCCAAAGAAGCCTCTACCAGTTTGGAAAAGCTTCTTCGTTCGGCAATCGCTAACTGGGAACAGAAGAATGAAGGTAAAAGTATCGAAGAAGAAACTTTGGTTGTTAAGTCGATCGAAGTTGGCGGAGGTGCTATGCTTAAGAGAATTCAGGCTGCTCCTCAGGGTAGAGCGCATAGAATCAGAAAAAGATCAAATCATGTTACCATTATTGTTGATGGTGCTAAATAACAAGTGAGAAATGGGACAGAAAACAAATCCAATTGGTAATAGATTAGGTTTCATCCACGGATGGGAATCTAACTGGTACGGAGGAGAAAACTACCGTGATAAGATCGTTGAAGACGATCAGATCCGTAAGTATCTCAACGCTCGTTTGTCAAGAGCTAGTATCTCGAAAATCATTATCGAGAGAACACTTAAGCTTGTTACAGTTACTATCAACACGGCTCGTCCGGGTGTGATCATCGGTAAAGGTGGACAGGAAGTTGACAAATTGAAGGAAGAATTAAAGAAGCTTACGAAGAAGGAGATCCAGATCAATATCTTCGAAGTAAAGCGTCCTGAATTGGATGCGCGCCTAGTTGCAGACGGTATCGCTCGTCAGCTTGAGGCTCGTATTTCTTTCAGACGTGCAATTAAAATGGCTATTGCGAGCACAATGCGCATGGGAGCAGAAGGAATCAAAGTGAAGATTTCCGGACGTTTGAATGGTGCAGAAATGGCTCGCTCTGAGATGTACAAAGATGGACGTACTCCGTTACATACGTTCAGAGCTGACATCGATTACGCTATTTCAGAAGCGCATACTACGTATGGTCGTCTAGGCATCAAGGTGTGGATTTGCAAAGGCGAAGTTTATGGAAAGCGTGATCTTTCTCCTAATGTAGGAATGTCTGCTGCAGGTGCTAAATCAGGTGCTGCTGCAGGAGCAAGAAAGCCTATGGGGGCAAAGAGAAAAAAGAAGTAATACTTAAAGAAAAAATTACAAGAGATGTTACAGCCAAAAAGAACCAAATTTAGGAGAGTACAGAAAGGACGAAACAGAGGTCTTGCCCACAGAGGTAGCACTATCGCTTTCGGATCTTTCGGTCTAAAGACTTTGGAGGCAGGATGGATCACTTCTCGTCAGATCGAAGCTTCTCGTATCGCCGTAACCCGATACATGAAACGTGAAGGAAAAGTGTGGATCCGTATCTTCCCAGACAAGCCAGTTACCTCTAAGCCGGCTGAAGTTCGTATGGGTAAAGGTAAAGGAGCTCCAAGTCACTGGGTAGCAGTGGTAAAGCCAGGTCGTATTATGTTTGAAGCAGACGGTGTACCGTATGAAATTGCTAAGGAAGCAATGCGATTGGCAGCACAGAAGTTACCTGTAAAATGTAAGTTCGTTGTGCGCAACGACTATGTTATTCCAGAGAAATAGTAAAAATTATGAAGCAGCAAGAAATCGTAAAACTTTCAGCTAATGACCTGAAAGATCAGATTGAGAACTTCACTGAGCAGTTGACTAAAATGAAACTGACACACAGCGTCGCTCCGATCGAGAATCCAATTCAGATCCGTAAGATCAGAAGAACGATCGCAAAGTTGAATACAGAGTTAACAAAACGTGAAGCACAGGCTTAGTTGCTTGTTTATCTAATGAATTAGCTAAATGGAAAAGCGTAATTTAAGAAAAGAACGTATCGGAGTCGTAACAAGCAATAAGATGCAGAAGTCGATCGTAGTTTCCGTAGAACGTAAGGTGAAGCACCCGAAGTACGGAAAATTCGTGAAAAAGACTACTAAATTCGTTGCTCACGATGAGAACGGTGACTGTAACATTGGTGATACAGTCAAAATCATGGAAACCCGTCCTTTGAGTAAAACAAAGAACTGGAGACTAGTGGAAATTGTTGAAAGAGCTAAATAATTGTAGTAATGATACAAGCAGAATCAAGACTTGCAGTGGCAGACAACTCAGGAGCAAAAGAAGTTTTGTGCATCCGTGTATTGGGTGGAACAAAGCGTCGTTATGCTTCAGTTGGAGACAAAATCGTTGTCGCTGTCAAGAGCGCAATGCCCTCTGGTGCCGTTAAAAAAGGTTCGGTAGCCAAGGCAGTAGTAGTAAGAACCAAGAAGGAGGTTCGTCGTCCGGACGGTTCGTACATCCGCTTTGATGATAACGCATGTGTTATCCTAAATCAAGCGGGAGAAATGAGAGGTACTCGTATTTTCGGACCTGTGGCTCGTGAGCTTCGTGAGAACAACTACATGAAAGTTGTTTCATTGGCTCCTGAGGTACTTTAAAATGTAAATATCATGCAACAGAAATTACACATTAAAGTAGGAGATACCGTGAAGGTTATTAGCGGTGACTCTAAAGGTCAGGAAGGAGCAATCCTTTCGATCGATAGAAAGAAAATGCGTGCAACTGTGGAAGGAGTAAACGTTGTTAAACGTCACTCTAAGCCAAGTGCAACTGATCCTCAGGGAGGAATCGTGGAGAAAGAAGGAAGTATCCATATTTCTAACCTAATGGTCGTTTCTAAAGGACAGGCATCTCGCACTGGTCGTAAGGAAAACGCAAAAGGAAAAATAGTACGTTATTCAAAAAAGTCTGGGGAGGAGATTAAGTAATGAGTTATACACCAAGACTTAAGGAAAAGTACAACGCAGAGATTAAGAACGCGTTGACTGAGAAGTTCGGATACAAGACGACAATGAGAGTACCGAAACTTCAGAAAATTGTATTGAGCCAGGGAATGGGTGATGCAGTTGCTGACAAAAAGTTGATCGAAAGCGCTGCGGCTGATCTTTCCAGAATTGCTGGACAGAAAGCTGTAACGACAATTTCAAAGAAGGATATCTCAAACTTCAAACTTCGTAAAGGAATGCCAATTGGTACGAAAGTAACTTTACGTGGAGATAGAATGTATGAGTTCCTTGATCGTCTTTTAGCAGTTGCTTTACCAAGAACTCGTGACTTTAGAGGTATCAGTCCAAAAGGATTTGATGGTCGTGGAAATTATAACTTAGGTATTAAGGAACACATCATCTTCCCTGAGATCGATATCGATAAAGTAAATCGTATTCTTGGAATGGACATCACTTTCGTAACGTCTGCTGATAGCGACGAAGAAGCGAAAGCATTGTTAGACGCATTTGGTTTCCCATTCACAAAAAAATAAAAGGAAATGGCAAAAGAATCAATGAAAGCGCGTGAGCGCAAAAGAGAAAGAATGGTAGCAAAGTATGCCAAGAAGCGTGAAGAACTTACGAAGGTGATCAAATCAACTGATTCATCTGATGAAGTTGTAGCTGCGAAATGGGATGCAATGATGGCAATCCAGAAATTGCCTGCTAACTCTTCAAAGATCCGAGTTCACAATCGTTGTGGATTGACTGGTAGACCAAGAGGTTATATGCGTCAGTTCGGTATTTCAAGGGTAACATTCCGTGAAATGGCTCTTGCTGGGAAGATCCCGGGAGTTAAAAAGTCAAGTTGGTAATTTGTAGTTAAAAGAAAATAGGTTATTATGAATACAGATCCTATCGCAGATTTTTTAACCCGCATCCGTAACGCAAGTGCTGCAGGGTTGAAAATGGTAGAAATTCCCGGATCAAATGTGAAAAGAGCTATGGCTCAGATCCTTTTTGATCAAGGGTATATCGCTAATTACAAGTTTGAAGAAGACGATAAGCAAGGTGTGATCAAGATCGCGTTGAAGTACAATCCTTCAACAAAGGTTCCTGCGATCACTAAATTGCAGAGAGCGTCAAGACCAGGACTAAGAAAGTACAGTGGTTCATCTGAGATGCCGCGTGTATTGAATGGTCTAGGGATTGCGATCGTTTCAACTTCAAAAGGTGTAATTACTGATAAAGAAGCTAGAAAACTAAACGTAGGAGGAGAAGTCCTTTGTTACGTATATTAAAATTTAACTGAAGAAAAATGTCAAGGATAGGAAAATCCCCAGTTAACATCCCGAGTGGAGTAGAAGTGAAGTTAGACGGAAACATGATTTCTGTTAAGGGTCCTAAGGGTGAACTATCACAGGAAATTGATTCTTGTGTTGCGATCACTATTGATGGAAACGTTCTGACTTTAAGCCGCGAATCAGATGCACCGGACCACAGATCAAAGCATGGTCTTTACAGATCATTGATCAACAATATGGTTACTGGCGTTTCGGAAGGGTATAAGAAGGAGTTAGAAGTGATTGGTGTAGGTTACCGTGCTAATGCTGCTGGTCAGCAGTTGGAATTAGCTTTAGGTTATTCTCACCCGATCATTATCGAGCTTCCGAAAGAAATTAAGGTATCTGCAGACACCCAAAAAGGAAAGGCACCGGTGGTAACACTCGAGTCTTACGACAAACAACTTTTGGGCCAGGTCGCTGCCAAGATTCGTTCCCTACGTAAACCAGAACCGTACAAAGGAAAAGGAATTCGTTTTGTAGGAGAGGACATCAGAAGAAAAGCTGGTAAGTCTGCAGGTAAAAAATAATTTTTAAAGTTATGGCATTTAGTAAATTAAACAGAAGAGCAAAAATTAAGAGAAGAATCAGAAAGAAAGTTTCTGGTAACTCAAAGGTGCCTCGTTTGTCGGTATTCCGCAGTAATAAGCAGATCTACGCACAGTTGATCGATGATATCAGCGGAAAAACTCTTGTATCAGCATCATCTTACAAGAACAAAACAGCTGAAAAGAAAAACAAAACTGATCAGGCTGCAGTTGTAGGTAAAGAAGTAGCTGAAAAGGCATTAAAAGCTGGAATCGAGACTGTGGTATTCGATCGTAATGGATACTTGTATCATGGTAGAGTTAAACAATTGGCTGACTCAGCTCGAGAAGGCGGATTAAAATTTTAAAAAATGGCAGCACAAGTAGTAAATAGAGTAAAATCTGCGGATATAGAATTAAAGGATAAGCTCGTTGCTGTAAACCGAGTTACCAAGGTTACTAAGGGAGGTAGAACTTTCTCTTTCTCAGCTATCGTTGTGGTAGGTGATGAAAATGGTATCGTTGGACACGGTCTAGGTAAGGCGAAAGAAGTAACTGAAGCGATCACTAAAGGGATCGATGATGCGAAAAAGAACTTGATTAAAGTTCCTATCCTTAAAGGTACTGTTCCACATCCTCAAAAAGGAAAATTCGGTGGAGCAGAAGTATTATTGAAGCCGGCAGCAGACGGTACTGGAGTAATCGCAGGTGGTGCGATGCGTGCAGTACTTGAGAGCGTTGGTGTACACAATGTACTTGCAAAATCTCAAGGGTCTTCAAACCCTCACAACGTTGTTAAAGCTACGATTGACGCACTTTCTAAAATGAGAGATGCTGTATCGGTTGCTAGACAGAGAGGAATTTCATTAGACAAAGTGTTTAACGGTTAATAGACAAAGACATGGCTACAATTAAAATTAAGCAAGTGAGAAGCGCTATTAAACGTCCTGCTGTTCAGAAGGCAACTATCCAAGCGCTAGGATTTAGAAAGTTGAATCAGGTGATCGAAAAAGAGGTAACTCCTCAGATCATGGGTATGATCAAGAAAGTTCAGCACCTGATTGAAGTAGTTGAGTAAAACTTTTAATGACGTAAAAAAATGAATTTAAATAATTTAACTCCAGCGAAAGGTTCGGTAAACCGTGAGAAAAGAATCGCTCGTGGTCAGGGATCTGGTCATGGTGGAACCTCTACGCGTGGACACAAAGGAGCAAAGTCTCGCTCTGGATACTCTAAGAAGATTGGATTCGAAGGAGGTCAGATGCCTTTACAGCGTCGTGTACCGAAGTTCGGATTTAAGAACATAAACAGAGTTGAGTACAAAGCGATCAATCTTGATATCATCCAGTCTTTGATCGACCGTAAGAATGTAACTGAGATCACTCCTGAAGTACTTCGTGAGAATGGTCTAGTTTCTAGAAACGAGTTGGTTAAGATCCTTGGAAGAGGTGAATTGAAAGCAAAGATTAATGTTTCAGCACACAAGTTCTCTACATCAGCTAAGGCTGTTATTGAAGGACAAGGTGGTGTATGTTCAGAAATCTAATTAACTTTGCCAACATTTTTTCGGAATGAAACGCTTTATACAGAACATTAAGAATATTTGGAAGGTGGAAGAGTTAAGGAAAAGGATCATCCTTACCTTAACTCTGATCCTGGTATACAGAATCGGATCCTTTATCATTCTTCCGGGGGTGAACTACACTGCCCTGACGAATGCACAGGCTTCTGGTGAACAGAATACACTGGAAACACTTCTTTCATTATTCTCAGGTGGAGGATTTACTAACGCATCGGTAATGGCACTAGGAATTATGCCATACATCAGTGCATCTATCATCATGCAGCTTTTGGGAATTGCTGTTCCGGCAGTTCAGAAATTGCAGAATGAAGGTGAATCCGGAAGAAAGCAGATCAATAACTACACTCGTATTTTAACGATCATCATTTGTGCGCTTCAAGCTCCGAGCTACCTTAAATTGTACGTAGAATCCAAAGGTGCATTGCCAATGGATGCTTCTACATTCTGGTGGACACAGACGATCCTTGTGTTAATTGCAGGATCTATGTTTGCTGTTTGGTTAGGAGAGAGAATTACGGATAAAGGAGTTGGAAACGGTATCTCATTGTTGATTACAGTGGGTATCCTTGCAAGACTTCCTGAAGCATTCCTTGCTGAATTCGGAATTAACTCTGGTAACCTGATCAAGATCGTATTGGAAATTGTTGCCTTCATGGTGGTGGTTCTTGGTACAGTGTTGATCGTTCAGGGGGTACGTAAGGTTCCTCTGAATACGGCCAAAAGAGTTGTAGGAAATCGCAGCGTTGATGAACAAGGTGCTCGTAATTATTTGCCGATCAAGGTAAATGCAAGTGGAGTAATGCCAATCATCTTTGCTCAGGCAATCATGACCATCCCGGTAATGATCTTTGCTGGCAATGATGGAAGTGGAAACTTCATACAGCGTACTTTGGGTGATATTTATGGTGTAAGTTATAATGTTATGCTTGCTGTCTTGATCATTGTGTTTACATATTTTTACACAGCGATCATGATCAACCCTCGTAAGATCGCAGACGATCTTAAAAGAAGTGGTGGTTTTATCCCTGGCGTTAGACCGGGAGAAGAAACTGCTGAATACATCGATTCACTTGTTTCCAGAATTACATTCCCTGGATCGTTATTCCTTGCTATGGTTGCCATTATTCCGGCAATCGCTAAACTGGCAGGAGTAAACGATGCTTTCGCAATGTTCTTTGGAGGTACATCTCTATTAATTATGGTGGGGGTTGTACTGGATACACTTCAGCAAATTGAGTCTTATTTATTGAACCGCCACATGGATGGTTTAATGGAAGGAACTCGTATTCGCGGAAGAAGAACTCAGGGAGAACTATCAGGATTTTAATTATGGCGAAGCAAGCATCGATAGAACAAGACGGAGTAATCATTGAAGCACTTTCCAATGCTATGTTCAGAGTAGAATTGGAGAATGGACACGTGATCACTGCGCACATTTCAGGAAAGATGAGAATGTTTTACATTAAGATCCTTCCTGGTGATAGAGTAAAAGTGGAAATGTCTCCTTATGATTTGACTAAAGGGAGAATTACTTTCCGATATAAATAACATTCCTTAATTAAAAAAGAGATGAAAGTTAGAGCATCAGTAAAAAAGCGTTCTGCAGATTGCAAGATCGTGAAAAGAAAAGGAAGAGTTTATGTGATTAACAAAAAGAATCCTAAACTTAAACAAAGACAAGGGTAAAATAGAATAGTATGGCACGTATTGCAGGAATAGATTTACCAAAGAATAAAAGAGGAGTTATTGGCTTGACCTATATCTTCGGAATTGGTAGAAGTACTTCAAAGATGATTTTGAAGAATTGTAATGTTGATGAAAACATTAAAGTACAGGATTGGGATGATGATCAGTTGTCAGCTATCCGTAACGCGATCAATGAGATCAAAACCGAAGGTCAGCTTCGTTCAGAGATCCAGTTGAACATTAAGCGTTTGATGGATATCGGATGTAACCGTGGAATCCGTCACCGTGCTGGTCTACCATTGAGAGGTCAAAGAACTAAGAACAACTCAAGAACAAGAAAAGGTAAGAGAAAAACAGTTGCAAACAAGAAAAAGGCAACTAAATAATAAGTAATAAGATGGCAAAGTCTAATCAAAAGAAGAAGAAAAATGTCAAAGTAGATGCGGCTGGGGAAGCGCACATTCAAGCTACCTTCAACAACGTTATTATTTCTTTGACTAACAACGCTGGTCAGGTTATTTCCTGGTCATCGGCTGGTAAAATGGGCTTTAAAGGTTCTAAGAAGAACACTCCTTATGCTGCACAGGTTTCGGCTGAAGATGCTGCGAAGGAAGCTCATGACTTCGGATTACGTAGAGTAAAGGTTTATGTTAAAGGTCCAGGTGCCGGTAGAGAATCTGCTATTCGTGCCCTACATAACGCCGGAATTGAAGTAACCGAGATCATTGACGTAACTCCATTACCACACAACGGTTGTCGTCCACCGAAAAGACGTCGAGTATAATAGTAAATGTTTAACCGTGAGAGGCTATAGTTATCGAAGGAAAAGCCTTAATTCATAACTCTCTCACATAATTAAAATAAAGATGGCAAGATACAGAGGTCCAAAATCAAAGATTGCACGTCGATTCAGAGATCCGATTTTCGGTCCTGATAAGGCATTGGACAGAAGAAACTACGGTCCAGGTCAGCACGGTCCGTCGAAAAGAAGAGGTGGAAAGCAGTCAGAATATGCGATCCAGCTAGCTGAAAAGCAGAAAGCGAAGTATACTTATGGTATTCTTGAGCGTCAGTTCTCAAACATGTTTGAGAAGGCATCTAGAATGAAGGGTATTACTGGTGAAAACCTACTTCAACTTTGTGAAACTAGACTTGATAACACAGTTTTCCGTTTAGGAATTGCTCCTACAAGAAGTGCTGCTCGTCAGTTGGTTTCTCACAAGCACATTACAGTAAATGGAGATGTTGTTAACATTCCTTCATATACTTTGAGAGCAGGTGATGTTGTTGGTGTTCGTGAAAAGTCTAAGTCACTTGAAGCGATCACTGGTTCATTGACTTCTAACAGCAAAAAATACGATTGGTTAGATTGGAATAATTCAGATATGTCTGGAAAGATGTTGAACGTTCCATCTCGTGAAATGATCCCTGAGAATATCAAGGAGCAGTTGATCGTCGAATTGTACTCTAAGTAATCGATGCTTTAGCATCAAAAAATGGAGCCTTCGGGCTCCAATATTTATAAACAAAAATTGGTTTTAGGCCAAAGGGTTTGATTGACCTTCTTCAATCTATCAAACCGCGCAACCTAAGAACAAGTAAAAAGAAGAAAAAACATGGCAATTTTAGATTTTCAAAAGCCTGACAAGGTAATCATGATCCAGTCAGATGAGCACCAGGGACAATTCGAATTTCGTCCTTTGGAGCCAGGATATGGTATCACGATCGGTAACTCATTAAGAAGAATCCTTCTTTCATCACTTGAAGGATTTGCTATTGCTTCAGTAAGAATTGAAGGAGTAGACCATGAGTTTACTACAATTAAAGGAGTGGTAGAAGATGTTACAGAAATGATCCTAAATCTAAAGCAGGTTCGTTTCAAGCAGCAGATCGAAGGTAATGATTCAGAAACAGTTGTTATTTCAATTTCTGGTCAGGATCAATTGACAGCTGGTGACATCGGAAGATTTACTTCTGCATTTCAGGTTTTGAACTCTGACCTTGTGATCTGTAATATGGAACCATCTGTTAAATTGGAGATGGAACTAACGATCATCAAAGGAAGAGGATATGTTCCAGCTGAAGAGAACAAAATTTCGGGAGCACCTTTCGGTACGATCTTTACTGACTCGATCTTTACACCGATCAAGAATGTTAAGTACGCTATCGAAAACTACCGTGTAGAACAAAAGACGGATTACGAAAAGCTTGTTTTCGATATCACTACTGATGGGTCTATTCACCCTAAGGATGCGTTGAAAGAAGCGGCTAAGATCTTGATCCACCACTTTATGTTGTTCTCGGATGAGCGCATTACTCTTGATAGTGAAGTGAAAGCTGAAACTGAAGAGTTCGATGAAACTTCATTGCACATGCGTCAACTTTTGAAGACAAAACTTGTAGATATGGATCTTTCAGTAAGAGCGTTAAACTGTTTGAAAGCAGCTGACGTTGAGACTTTAGGGGATCTAGTATCTTACAATAAGAACGACCTTTTGAAGTTCAGAAACTTTGGTAAGAAGTCTTTAACAGAATTGGAAGATCTTGTGGACAACAAAGGATTGTCTTTCGGAATGAACGTTTCTAAGTATAAATTAGATAAAGACTAGTATCGCAAATTGATTTAATAATGTCGTAATAGGTGGCTGAGCTGTAGCGATACCAAAGACAAGCCTTAGTTAACCGTTACTTACGAAATTAATGTTATGAGACACGGAAATAAAGTAAACAATCTTGGAAGAAAGTCTGCCCACAGAAAGGCGATGCTTTCTAACATGGCTTGCTCGCTAATTCAGCACAAGCGTATCAGCACAACTGTTGCAAAGGCAAAAGCTCTTAGAGGTTATGTTGAGCCACTTTTAACAAAAGCAAAAACAGATTCTACGCATTCACGTAGAACAGTATTCAGCTATCTTCAAAATAAAGATATCGTTACTGAGCTTTTCAGAGAAGTAGCTCCGAAAATTGCTGACAGAGAAGGTGGATACACAAGAATCATCAGAACTGGTTATCGTTTAGGTGACAATGCTGAAATGTGTATGATCGAACTTGTTGATTTCAACGAGATCTATACAAATGAGAAAGCGAAGAAGACAACTCGTCGTTCTAGAAGAGGTGGAGCTAAGAAAGAAACAACTGAAGAAGTTGCTGTAGAAGCGGTAGTTGAAGAAACACCGGCTGCAGAAACGACTGAAGAAGTTGAAGCAGCTGCAGAAGAAACTACTGAAGCATCAGAGGAAGCATCATCTGAAGAATCATCTGAGGAGTCTACTGAAGAAAAAGAATAATGAAATCTCATTAGATAGGAAGGGACAATGGAAACATTGTCCCTTTTTTATTTTAATTCGGATCAATTCGATTTGAAATTCTAACTTTGCACAAATTTTTCAGAATGGCAGAAAGAACCCCAGCTGTTTTACTCCTTGCCGATGGAACGGTTTTCAATGGAGTAGGAATTGGAAAGATAGGAACTACAACAGGAGAGATCGCCTTTAATACGGGAATGACCGGATATCAGGAGGTATTTACAGATCCATCCTATTATGGACAGATCCTTACAATGACCACGGCGCACATTGGAAATTACGGAGTGCATGAAGATGAGATTGAGTCTGATTCCATGAAAATTGCTGGTTTGGTGACTAAAAAGTTTTCCGAAATCTATTCGAGACCATCTGCCAATGGATCGCTGGAAGATTTAATGCTTAAAAGCGGAACGGTTGGAATAGCAGATATCGACACAAGAGCTTTGGTGAGACATATCAGATCAAAAGGAGCTATGAATGCGGTGATTTCATCTGAGATCACAGACATTTCTGAACTACAGAAAATTTTGGATAAAACCCCTTCAATGGACGGTTTGGAACTTTCATCAAAAGTTTCAGTTCGTGAAGCATATGAAGTAAAGCCTGAAAATGCTCAGTTCCGTGTTTCATTGATCGACTTTGGGGTTAAGAAGAATATAGTTAGATGTCTTGTTGAAAGAGGTTGTCACGTGAAAGTATTTCCTCTCAATTCAACAAAGAAAGAGATGGATTCTTTCGATCCCGATGGATACATGCTATCAAATGGACCTGGAGATCCGTCTGCGATGCCTGAATCAATTAATTTGGTGAAGGAACTTGTTGAATCAGATAAGCCGATCTTTGGAATTTGTCTTGGACATCAGATCTTAGGTCTAAGCCAGGGATTGAAAACTGAAAAGATGTTCAATGGACATAGAGGGATCAACCACCCTATCAAAAATTTAAAATCTGGAAAGGGAGAAATAACATCTCAGAATCATGGTTTTGTTATTTCTAAATCTTCAATTGATGCCAATCCGGAGATAGAGGTTACACACAAACATTTGAATGATGATACGATCGCTGGTATTGCGCTGAAGAACAAACCTGTTTTTTCAGTCCAATATCACCCAGAAGCTTCGGCAGGACCTCATGATTCGAGATACCTGTTCGATCAGTTTATTGAAAACATGAAAACATTTAAAAAATGACACAGATCGCAAAAGTAATTGGTCGTCAAATTCTTGACTCAAGAGGAAATCCAACGGTTGAAGTAGATGTAATCACAATGAATGGTTTTGTAGGTAGAGCTGCTGTACCATCGGGAGCATCTACGGGGATTCATGAGGCAGTTGAATTAAGAGATGGGAATAAGGATTTCTACCTTGGAAAAGGAGTGACCAATGCCGTTCGCAATGTGAATACATTGATCAACGATGCTCTTCATGGAGTGGATATCTTTGATCAAAAAGGGATTGATTCGATCTTATTGAAACTGGATGGAACTGATAACAAAGGGAATTTAGGAGCGAATGCGATTCTGGGAACTTCCCTGGCAGCGGCAAGAGCTGCAGCTACTGAGTCTGGATTAAGTTTATATCGATATGTTGGTGGAGTCGGAGCAGTAACTATGCCTGTTCCAATGATGAATATTTTGAACGGTGGTTCACACGCCGATAATAAGATCGATATTCAGGAATTCATGGTCATGCCGTTTGGCGCATCTTCCTTTTCTGAAGGGTTAAGATGGGGTACTGAAATTTTCCATCACCTCAAGTCAGTTCTGAAATCAAAAGGAATGTCGACAAATGTTGGTGATGAAGGTGGATTTGCACCGAGTTTGGAATCCAATGAAGAAGCAATTCAGGTTGTTATCCAGGCAATTGAGAAAGCTGGATTCAGACCAGGAGAAGATGTCTACATTGCGTTAGATGCGGCTTCTTCTGAATTTTACAATGCGGAGACTGGGAAATATAGTTTTGAATCTACTGGTGAACAAATGACTTCTTCAGAAATGGTTGGTTTCTGGAAGGAATGGTGTAGTAAATATCCAATTGTATCCATTGAGGATGGGTTAGCAGAGGATGATTGGTCTGGATGGAAAGAAGCCACAGTTGCTCTTGGAAACAAAGTTCAGCTGGTTGGAGATGATCTTTTTGTTACCAACTCCAAGAGACTCTCTATGGGGATTGAACAAGGAGTAGCAAATTCTATTCTGGTAAAAGTAAATCAAATTGGTTCTTTGACAGAAACGATCGAAGCAGTTAATCTTGCTACCAGAAATTCTTATACTTCAGTGATGAGTCATCGAAGTGGAGAAACAGAAGACAGCACAATTGCGGATCTTGCAGTAGCCTTGAATACAGGTCAGATCAAGACTGGATCAGCGTCTCGAAGTGATCGTATGGCAAAATATAACCAGCTTTTGCGGATCGAGGAGGAATTAGGTGAAAATGCTGTATATCCAGGTAAGAAATTTAAATTTCTTTAAGAACCCTAGAATAGCGTTAAATTAATAACGAAGAGGGGAGGTAATCCCCTCTTTGTGTTTTATTGCCTATCATTTTGTCATACCTTTGCGCAAACTAAAGCAACTTTACACGTACAATTGCGTCTAAGCAATGAAATCAAATTGTATGAAAAACTTTTTATTGATCTTTCTGTTTTTATTAAGTGTTCCGGCATTTTCTCAGCAGTCAAATGCATTTTTTGGGCAATGCCTTGTGGAAGTGCAGAACAAAGAAGATATGATGGCGCTTGAAGCGACTATGAGACAAAATCCATATGCAAGAGTTGTTCGATTGGACTACGAAACTCAGCGTGCCTTCGTTTTGACAAAGGATATTCAGGAATTCACTGAAGAAAATTTTGTTTCGTGGTTTGGGGAGTACGCTGATCGAGTTCGTTGTATTCAAATTGGTGTTCATGGAGTAGATATGGTTAAGCCATATCCTTTTGCAGATTGCGAGAACGATAAATAATGAAATTAGGTAGAGATTTATTTCTTGCTGTAGGATTACTATTTTCCTTTGTTGCGTTGTCACAGCAACAGCTGCCGGTGAATTGTAATCTTGCAATACCAGGGTGTTCTACTCCTTCTTTCCCCATTGTTGGTACCCAACCATCTTATAATATTGTAGACTTTACTTCTGGTTCAGTTTCAAACCCAAGTTCAAATCCTCAAGGGGTTAATTCAGGATGTCTTTTATCCGGTGAAACGGTTTCTACTTTTATTACGATCAATGTTGTTTCAAGTGGAACGTTACAATGGTCCATTATCGGACCATCTGGGGGTTGTTTTGACTGGATCATGTGGCAAATGCCAAATGCAGATCCAAACTTGGCCTGTGCCGGAATTAACGGGAATACTTTAGCTCCTGTGGCTTGTAATTGGAACGGAACATGTAATGGGAATACGGGTATGGCAGCGGCAGGAAATTTACCTCCAAATGGCTCGCCATCAAGTTATCAACCTCCAATAAATGTAACGGCAGGTTCAGCTTATATGCTGTGTTTGTCCAATTATAGTTTTACAAATCAGAATGTCAATCTGAATTTCTTTGGTTCTGCTCAGGTGGTATGTGGTGTTTCTGCAATCGACCAAACAATTTGTGAAGGATCAAGTGCCTCAGTGACGATTGCTACTCCTGGTTTATCAAATCCGCAGTTCACTTGGTTGGTAACTAATGGTGTATCTAATACTTCGGGTGGGACAAATGTTACCGTTACCCCAACTGTAACCACAACATATCAGGTAGAAGTTTATCAACCGGCTACTGTTTCCTCATCAGCATTCATTGATACTGCTGAATTTACAATTACAGTAGTTCCACCTCCGACACCTAATGCGGGAATTGATGATACGGTTTGTCTTGGTCAGCCAATTCTTTTAAATGGTACAATTAGTAATCCAGCGAACACTGCTTCGTGGCAATTCTTAACAACGGGAATCACTCCAACTCCTACCGTAAACTTCAGTCCCAATTTTAATTCATTGACCCCTACGGTAACGGTGAATCAATTAGGATTGTATCAATTTATCTTGCGAGAAAATAATGCAGTTTGTGGTATTTACAGAGATACTGTAACTGTCTTAGTATCTAACATTACTCAACAGGTCACGTTCCAAGAACCTTCTTGCGGTGGGTTTAGTGATGCTGTAATCACTATTGACAGTCCACTTGCTGAAGAATTTAGTTTTGATAACGGCTTGACTTGGCAGACATCTAATGTTCAAGGTGGATTCGCAGCGGGAAATCATACCGTATGCTCAAGAAATTTTGCAGGATGTCAAACTTGTACATTAATTTCAATTACGGATCCCGATGATGTAGTGGTTACCGTTAGTAATGATACTTTGATTTGTGAAAATGGAACAGCTACGATGATCGCCTCAGCGACTGGTGGCACATCCTATTTATATCATTGGAGTCACACTTCAGATACAGCTCCAGTTCAGCAAGTTGAGCCGGATCTTGATACTGATTATACGGTTTATGCCGAAAATGAAAATGGATGTTTATCGAACACTGAGACGATTAGTGTGACGGTAAGGGATCCGCTTACTGGCACTATTTCTCCGGACGTTACCATCTGTCCTGGGTATCCAACAAATTTATTCGCCACTGCAACGGGTGGAATAGGTACTCCATATGAGTTTTCATGGAGTTCTGGAGAAACAGGTAATGGAACTTCACATTCAATATCGGCAAATCCAGCCCAAACTTTGGTCTATACAGTTACCGTAACTGACGGATGTGAAACAACTCCTTTAGTTATGGATGTTACTGTAACAGTAGCTCCACTTCCGGTTCCGATGATTTCAATTACGAACAACAATCAATGTGAACCGGCAATTGTTGAGTTGATCAATGAAACAGACCCTGCAATGGTCGCAGGAGTTTATTGGGAAATCTCTGATGGTCAGATGTTCGTAAACCAAGATACAGTTAATACAACTGAATTATGGGCAGGACTTTATGATGTTCAATTGATTGTTACTTCTCCATTGGGCTGTGTGGATTCAATGACATTTTACAATTACATCAATGTAAATCCACAACCTATTGCTGATTTCAGATACTCTCCAAATCCGGTATTACAGTTCAATACAAACGTAGTATTCGTGAATTATTCCTTGAATGGAGATACATATGATTGGACTTTCCAAGATGGTTATCCATCATATTCTCAACTTGAAGATGTGCATGTGCAATTCCCTGATGGGGAAACAGGACAATACGAAGTAATGCTGATCACTACCTCCGAATTTGGTTGTTCAGATACAGCTGTGCAAACCGTGATCGTCCTACCTGAAATTTTGTTGTACGTTCCTAATGCGTTTACACCAGATGATGATGAATTCAATCAGAATTGGGGGATACATATTTCAGGAATAGACATTTATGATTTTACATTGTTGGTTTTCAATCGTTGGGGTGAGATTATTTGGGAATCTCATGATCCGAGTGAAACTTGGGATGGAACCTATAACGGTGTTTATGTTCCTCAAGGTGTTTACACTTGGAAATTGGAGACAAAGGATGTGTTGAACGATGCTAAGTACGAGAATAATGGTTTTGTAACCATTCTCAGATAAGTTTATAACATTACCTCGCACTATTCACTGAAAAAGGAAAATATTAATGTTTTCTTTTTAAAAATGAACTTTAAAAGTTTTTTTTCTGTTTTACTGCTTGTGTTTCTTACACAATTTGTTTTTGCACAGCCGTCAAATGACGAATGTTTTAGTGCAATTTCTCTGACCCCGAATTCTTCATGCATTCCAGTTACAGGAACTGTTTCTGGAGCAACTCAATCGATGCCAGGATGCACAGGTACTGCTGATGATGATGTTTGGTACAGCTTTGTTGCAAATCAACCTACGCTTTCGGTACAAGTCACAGGGTCCGCTGGTTTCAATGCTGTTATTCAGGTTTTCTCTGGAAGTTGTAGTTCATTGTTCTCTATGAATTGTGTGAATGTTTCCGGAAATGGAGGAAGTGAATCAGCTAATCTTACCGGCTTAGTGAATGGAGCAACATATTTTATAAGGGTTTATCATTTCGGAACGAA
>SBFR01000037.1 GCA_006227105.1 Bacteroidota bacterium | reverse complement strand
GCTTCCCAAATCGTTTTACCGATTCGACTTTGAGTTCTCTCATACTGGAACTGACGATTCATTCCGCTTCCCCAACGGATGCCTCCATAAGCAGAGAACATATTGGATACCGGAGCACCTGCCATTGCCGCTCTGTATCGATTGGTCATTGTGATGAGCTGTGCCGTTTGATACCCTCCCCAGCTCTGACCTTGCAGTCCCATGCGTGTTGAGTCAATGTTCGGATAAAGTTTTAAGGCATGATCAGTCGCACTCATGATACAGTCGTATGCTGATTTTGCCGGGTGACCTTCCTTGTATCTGATATCCGGGATCAGGACAATATATCCAGAAGAGGCGTATTCTGTCGGATAAATGATCGATGCGGTTGGTTTAGGCACATAGTGATTATGCAGATTCTCAGAGTAGGTCTCGTAGTAATAGACCATTAATGGATATTTCTTTTCCGGATCGAAATTTTCCGGAGTATAGATCAATCCCTCCAGAGGAATTCCTGAATAACTTTTCCATTCGATTAATCTCACATTGGCCCAATTGTAATTGCCTTGCTGCGGATTGGTGATTGAGATCTGCTTGCGTTTTTCAAAGGAGGTATTGGTCAATTGAACTTCAGGATATTCACTCACTGACATTTCTCGCAATATTAGTTCATCTGAATTTTCAGCTTTTGAAAGTTGCACATTTTTGTGTGCGGTGCGGTAGATCTCTATCATGTCATTATGATCACCGTGTTCTATGAACTTGTAATAAACCTCGTCTTTGGTGATTTCATCAAATCCTTTCAGAACTGATCCATTGAGTTGAATTGTGTTTGAATCCCTTTCCCAGTTGATCAGAGAGATCTTTGTTTTTTTCTCGGAACCAATGGTGGAAGTAAGGTTGTTCAGTTTTTCTGTGCTAAGGTCATACGACCATAGATCATATTCGGATTGGATTAGAATATTTTTTCGGTCCCTGGTATATCCAAGTACGCCATATGGTGAAGCGATCATTGGCATTCCGTTTACATCGTCCTGCCACTTTACTCCTGTGGTTCCACAAGTCAAACATTTCTCAATTCCGGATTCTATATCAATGATGTGATGTTGACCTTTGAGCTCATTAAAATAAAGATAGCTTTTCCCATCCGGTGAAAGTTCACCACCTGTGCGTACCTCCGATCGAATAAGCTCCTTCTCCCCGGTTAACAGGTTAATACGATAATGATCCTTTCGATCAGGCATATCCCAGTTATTCTGAATAGCGTATAACTCCTCGGAGCTTCCTAAAATGTTTTCGCCATCTGTAAATCTTGAAACATAAGCGTTTAATGTATCATTGTTTACATTAACGATCTGTCCGTTGTTGAGATGATACACATATAGATCCGTTTTTCTTTCATCTCTTTTCAACTCTTTGAGCTGCTGTGGTTGAATTCTGTGATCCTCATAGTGCCAGATGTCGACTTTCGCTTTTTCACTTTCTAAAAGGGTATCTTTTTCCTCCGGAAGAATACGGTCGGATGATCCAAAAAAGAAGTATTTTCCGTTTTCTGTGAATACAGGTTTGAACGATTCAGAAACCGCTTTCCCTTCAGGAAGGATCCCGGAAAGTGTGTCTGCAATGGAAAAAAGCTTTTTATCGGTAAACGAATACAAGTGCAGCTGATGCTGTTTTTGCTTGGCTGTATCTGCACTTTCATAGTAACTGAACCATGCTTCATTTGGTGAGAATACAAGCTGCTTATAGGATTTGGCCGCTCCAAATGAACGCAACTCATTTCCGCTGCGGTCGGTGATCATTAGGTAAACGGAGTCGGTTTTGGTTTTTTTATGCTGAACAATAGCAACGTGCTCTCCTTTCTCACTAATCGTGTGTTCGGTAACATCCTTGAACTGTTTGGATTGTCCTGTTTTTGGATCATATATGGTAAGGACAGTCCCGTCTGATTTGTACGCTTCCTCGGTGTCCTTTTTCTTTTTCTTCTTGCAGATGTGTTTCTTTTTCTTTTTAGGCTCACTATTAACTTGCTCGGAGTCGAGTTTATTTTCTTCAGAAACAAAGCTTAAGAGGTCACCTTTTTCTGCCAGGTCGAAGGATTTTATTTTGGCAAATTTGATCAAGGAATCCTTTTCCAGCAACCATACACCCAATGTATCCTTTGGCCATTTCTTTTTATCGACCTTATCCAATTCGCAAGTGCGCAAAGTGTCAAATCCAGGGGTGATTTTAAAGACAAGTAATTTTCCATCATGCGAGAATCTGGCTCCTTTCCCTCTGGGCAGACTATCCAGTTTGTCCTTTTCTGAATCGTACAGATAAATGAAACCATCACCACGATGAGGTGTGATCTCGTATGAAACATATCTGCCATCATTTGATAGGATCGCATTTTCAATTTTTTTCCACCCGTCGTAGGCATTGTGGTCGATCACTTGCTTTTGAGCAATTGAATTGAAGTTGAAAAGGAATAGCAAAAATGTAACGATGATGCTCTGTTTCATAATATGACTTTGACTTAAAAGTATTTATTTAATTGGTTTTGAACAATTCGGAAGCGATCCGATCTGCAAGTATTTTTCCTTGAGGGGTCAGTAGGATCCTTTCGTTTTGAATGGTCAGCATCCCCTTTTCTTTCCAGAAAGTTAATGTTTGCATAAACTCTTCATCCGGAGGGAACAATGAATACAGGGTTTGAAGATCTACGCCGAATTTCGTTCTTAAGCCGGTCATGATCAACTCGTTCCAACGGTCCTGATGAGAAAGTTCTTCAGTTTCAAAGTAGTTGTTCTCCGTTTCCAGACCTTGCATGTATTGCGCATTGTTGGATATGTTCCATCTTCTTGAAATTCCATCAAATGAGTGGGCCGAGGGCCCAAAACCTAAATAAGATCTTCCGGTCCAATAGGCTGAATTGTGTTTTGAATATTTTTGTTCGCGGGCAAAATTGGAAATTTCATATTGCTCATAGCCGTTCTGGCTCATTAATTCGATCATACGATCGAACTGTACGCT
>SBFR01000071.1 GCA_006227105.1 Bacteroidota bacterium | reverse complement strand
CAATTCAGTATAAACGGAACCAATATATCCAATCCATTTACGGCACCAGCTGCAACAGGAGTTTGGGATGAATTTTATGCTGTCTGGAACTCAGGAGTATCCACTTCAGCTACGATTTGTATTGTAAATCAAAATACTTCTGCTGGAGGCAATGATTTTGGCTTAGATGATATCTTTTTCGCAAATATTTGTTCATCTACAGAATCTGTAACGATCACAGTAAATCCGCCCGCGGATGCTACGATCACTCCTCAGTCACCTATTTGTGAAGATAACGGAACGATTACATTTAGTGCAGCGCAATCCGGAGGAACATGGTCCGGTACAGGAATTACCAATACTTCAACTGGTACATTCGATCCTTCTGTTTCAGGAGCAGGTACTTTTGATATTACCTATACGATTCCAGGTTCGTGTGGCGATCAAGATATGGTTCAGATCTTAGTTAATGCATTGCCAACTGCTGATGCAGGAGCTGATCAAGTAATATGTGCAGGTGAACAGGTTACGCTTGTTGGGTCAGGAGCTACGACATTGGCATGGAGCAATAGTGTTCAGGACGGTGTCGCATTTACGCCTTCTTCAACAGTGACCTATACATTAACAGCTACAGACGGTAATGGATGTGTTGATCAGGATCAGGTAACTGTAACAGTGAATCCATTACCAAATGTTAATGCCGGACTTGACCAGACAGTTTGTGACGGTGCGAATGTAACATTGTCAGCATCTGGAGCAACATCTTACACATGGAGTAATGGAGTTGTTGATGGTCAGTCATTTACGCCAACACCGGGCACTACCACATATACTGTTTCGGGTACTGATGCAAACGGCTGTGTAAATTCGGATGATGTCGACGTAAATGTATTTACATATCCTGTTGTTGATGTAAATGCAGATGTCCAAGTAGGATACCCGACTTTACAGGTGAATTTTAATGATCTTTCTTCAGGTGGAGATACGTACTTCTGGGATTTTGGTAATGGCCAAACTGGAGTAGTGTCTGTACCAACCAATCAGACAATGTCGTATGGATCAGTAGGCACATACACCATGGAATTGACCATCAGTAATGGAAGTTGTCAGGTTAGTGATACGATCATGATTACTGTTATTCCTTTCCCGGCACCGCTGATTCATGTACCGAATATCTTTACACCAAATCAAGACGGTTCGAATGATGAATTTTTCATTGATACTGAATTCGTGAGTGAGCTAAATGTTCTTATTATCAACAGGTGGGGTAATACCGTTGCCGAAATAACAACTCCTCAGGGAGTGTGGGACGGAACGATCAATGGGAATGCAGCCGATGATGGTGTTTATTTCTTCAGATATGAAGCAACAGGCTTAAATGGAGATGTTTTAACCGGTCATGGAAATATAACTTTGGTCAGATAAATAAAATATCATAATGGAAAGCGGGATCATTAGGTCCTGCTTTCTTATTTGTGTGCATTCATAATCATTACATTTGTACTTTAAGACGAGAAAGTGAAGGTATTTAGAGATCTTGATCAATTGGCGGAAATCAGCAATCCGGTTGTCACGATTGGAACTTTTGACGGAGTTCATAAGGGACATCAAATGATCATAGATCGCTTAAATGAGGAGGCAAAGAAGATAGGCGGGGAATCTGTATTATTTACGTTTTACCCACATCCGAGAATGATCTTGTTTCCGGATAGTCATGGCATTAAGTTGATTCAGACGCAGGTCCAGAAAATAGATAAGCTTCGGCGGTTTGGTTTACAGAATGTAATCATTCATCCATTTACAAAGGAATTTTCCCGTTTGACAGCTACGGAATTTGTGAGAGATTTTTTGGTGAACACGCTTCACGTAAAGAAACTTGTCATAGGATATGATCATCAGTTCGGAAAGAATAGGGAAGGGGGGATACAGTTTTTAAAAGATGTATCTGAATTGTATGGTTTTGAAGTGATCGAAATCCCAGCTCAAGAGATCGATGAGGTGAATATTAGTTCAACAAAGATCAGAAATGCTATAAAAGAAGGCAATGTTGATCTTGCAAATACATTTCTTGGAGAACCTTATGAAATAGATGGAATTGTCATTTATGGAGATAAGGTAGGCACCACAATTGGTTATCCTACGGCAAATATTGAGGTAGACAGTGAAGTAAAACTAATTCCTGGAAATGGAGTTTATGCAGTTGAAGTAATAATTGGAGAGCAGATATATCATGGAATTATGAATATTGGCAATCGCCCAACGATAGCTGCTCAAGGAGATCAAAGACTTGAAGTACATATACTGGATTTTTCCGGAGATATTTACGGTCAGAATTTAACGGTACGTTTATTGAAAAGGATCAGGAATGAACAGGTGTTTGAAAACCTGGACCTTCTAAAAGAACAGATACATTTGGATGAAGAATTTGCTCGTAATTTTTTTACTGCTGTTTAGCTCCCTTTCGTACTCTCAAGAGTATAAGGTCTATTCATGGGACGAGGTGCAAAATGCTTCACCGGATACCATTTTAGGAATAGACTTGTCAAGGTTAAAATTAGATTCAATTCCAATAGAACTCTCTAAATTCAAAGATCTCAAGTATCTCGACGTTTCAAAAAACAAGCTTTCTAATTTGCCTGATTTTATTTCAGGACTGGATTCTTTAGAAGTTCTCAATGCTGGCAAGAATAGATTCGAAGTGTTTCCCATCGTTTTAATACAACTTGAAAACCTTAAGACCTTAGTTCTGAACCGCAATGATTTTGATCGACTACCCAAGGAGATCAACTTCATGAAAAACCTCGAATACTTTGATTTATGGGAAACGCCTGTTCAAAGTTTTCCGGAAACTTTTTTTGAGTTAAAAAACTTAAAAAAACTTGATCTTCAAGGAGTCAAACATAGCCCTGCCTTTAATCGAACAATGAAAGAGCGTCTACCGGATGTTGAGCTATTGATCGATCCTCCGTGCGATTGCATGGAGTAAAATTTTCATTGAAACATATTGAATGTTCATTTCAATGCAACATAATTT
>SBFR01000176.1 GCA_006227105.1 Bacteroidota bacterium | reverse complement strand
ATAAGTGAAGGAACCTCAAAATCACAGTATTTCAAGGCAAAAAAAATGATCCATGAAAAATTGGAACTAACACCAAAATACAATGAAGCAATTTGACGAAATAGAGGATCTTTATCGAAATGAATTTGCTGATTTTCAGGAAATGCCTCCTGCATCGGTTAAATCATCGATAGATGAAGTGTTGTTTGCCTCTGGGAAAAACAGAGGAATGAATTACTGGTATTATGGTGGAGGAATTCTAATGATCATTTTCCTTCTTTTACTTTCAGGGAACGAATCTGCTGTATCTCAAGATCAATTCTTATCCCATTCTAACGTACATCATGAAATAGGGAAACAAAACAAAAAAGAGGCTGTGAAAACAAAGTCAAATGATTCAGAGCCTTTTAAAATTGTAAAAAATGAAGATGCCCAGTTCGAATCTGAGTTGAATAAGGCTCATAATCCAAAAAGAACAGCTGTCAATAAGGAAAGAGCAAATGCTTCTATGGCCTTTATTGAAGAGCCAGAAAATAATGCAATTATAGAAATTGCGGAAGTTTCATCAAAAGGAACAGAGATTGTTTCAAAAAGCGACTCTTCTTCGACTGATGAGAAAACAACTCTTACAGAGGGTCCAGAGGAAAATGAGCTTCCGATATTGGATCAACCTTATAAAAGGACATCCTTTTTATCAATATACGGAGGTATAGGAGAATTCTCATCACGAATAAAAAATACGGATACTGCCTCGATCGCAAGAGAAATGGAAATGAATTTTGGAATTGAATACGGCAGAAGAATGAATGAGCGATGGTCTTTGGTGAGCGGTGTAAATTACACGGGGTACCGTGAGATGTTCCAACGTCATTATCAGGATCTCGATACTTCTGTAATCACAGGGTATGAACAAGTAATCTCATATGATTCAGTGAATCAGGTGAATGACACAACGTATTTACCGATGTACCTTGAATTCGAGAACAATGAATCGTTCACTTATCGAGTGAATTCATTTTCGATTCCAATAGCCTTCAAATACACATTGAATAACGAGTCGAAGTTCGATTATGGAGTATATGGTGGATTAGTACTTAATTTCAATAGTGTCTCAGTGCTTGAGTCAAATTCACTGGCAGTGTACTCTACAACTAAAACTTTTGGAATGACGGCAGTCTTAAGGCTAGAGTTTGCATATCATTTCGAAAGAATGTCAATTGGTGCTTACGGTCGTTTTGCCGCAGATCTAATCCCGGCTTTGAATTATTCTCCAATTCGAAGGGATCGATTAAGTGCTGGGGGAGGACTATTCCTGAGAATTGATTTGTGATCAGACTTTATTTCTTGGGTGAAAGCTCACAATCGCATCCCTCAAGAATCGTTGATCCAGGTGGGTATAGATTTCAGTTGTGGTAATTGATTCATGGCCCAGCATTTCCTGTATTGCTCTAAGGTTTGCACCTCCTTCAATCAAATGGGTGGCAAAGGAATGTCTGAAGGTGTGCGGAGATATGGACTTTTTCAATCCAATTGCCGCTGCCAGATTTTTAATGATCGTAAAGATCATTACTCGGGTCAGCTGTGCTCCTCTGCGATTTAAAAAAACAATATTCTCATTACCAGGAACAATATTCTGATGTCTCCTTATATGATCATTGTAGAGCTTGATCTCCTTTTCTACAGATGGACTAACGGGTACTAGCCGTTCTTTATTCCCTTTACCAATCACCCGAATAAAACCTTCCTCAAAGAAAAGATCTGAAAACTTCAGATTGACCAATTCACTTACACGTAAGCCACAAGAATAGAGAGTCTCGATGATCGCTTTGTTGCGATGTCCTTCCTGTTTACTCATATCCACCGCAGAAATCAGTGCATCGATCTCTTCGATGGTTAAAACTTCAGGAAGTTTTCTTCCGATCTTTGGCATTTCGAGTAATTCAGATGGGTCATCGTGAATGACGTCTTCTAGAAGTAGGTAACCAAAGAACTGTTTCACTCCGCTTACAATCCTTGCTTGACTTCTTGCCGATAAACCCAGATCATATAACTCGACGACGAAATCTTTGAGATCTGAATATTTGATCTCTTTTGGGGATAAATTTTTAGTTTCAGCGAAATCCCTGAGTTTTGCTACGTCGTTCTGATAGGCAAAGACTGAATTTTCAGCCAAACCTTTTTCAATTTTCAAGAAAGAAACAAAATCCTTAATATAGCGTTCCCAATTCATCCTTATGAGAATATTGATCATCAATGGCCCTAACTTGAACCTGATAGGTACCAGAGAAACACAAATATATGGTATTCAGCGATTCGAAGATTTTCTATTGGATCTTCAAGCGAAGAGTTCTTCTGAATTGGAGTATTATCAATCCAATGTTGAAGGTGAGATCATCAATAAAATTCAGGATTCTGATCACGATGGTATCATCTTGAATGCGGGTGGATATACACATACGTCTGTGGCAATAAGAGATTGTGTAGCAGGAGTCAAAACACCAGTAATTGAGGTACACATCTCTAACATTACTTCGAGAGAATCATTCAGACATACTTCCATGATCTCGCCGGTTGCTGAAGGATGTATTTTTGGATTTGGATTGGAAGGTTACCGACTTGCAGTCAATTATTTTGAGACGAAAAGCCGTTGATTCAACTCACTAAACTTACTGATCCCTTTAAAATATCGTGCGAATAATATACTCCCTCTATAAAGTCCGGTTGCATTATAATTCGTTCTTTGGTGCTTGATCTCTTTCCTTTGCGCTAAAAGAGTGCTCATTCTACCATACATCGCCATGTGAGCCATGAAAACACTTTTTAAATGACTCCATTCTCCTCGTACGAAAAATCGAATTCCAGCCGTTCCGTCCAGAAATAATCGGTGGATCAATTTGGGAAATAGGGGACCAGGATGATTTTTAACGATCATGAAAAGACTGTTTCTGAAGTTCAGATAACTTTTCCGTGGCGATAAATAGGGTAGGGTTCCACCCCCAACGTGGTAGATGACAGACTCCGGATTTACCATGAATCTATGCCCCATTCCTTTTAATCTCCAACAAAGATCGATTTCTTCCATATGAGCAAAAAAAGCCTCATCAAAACCACCCGCTTTGTGGAATAACTCTGCCCTTATCACCAGTGCAGCACCGGTAGCCCAAAAGATTTCAGATTTTCCATCATATTGTCCATGGTCCTGCTCAAATTTATCAAAGATCCTACCTCTGCAAAATGGGAAATAATTTCGGTCCAGAAATCCACCCGATGCACCTGCATGTTCAAATAGATCTCTCTGTTGATAGGACATGATCTTTGGTTGGCAGCCTGCAATTGTGTTGTCATCCATCATTGAAATGAGTGGACTCAGCCAATCCGGAGTAACCTCTATATCACTATTGAGTAGCACATAGTAATCCGCCTTTACCTTTTTTAGGGCGTCATTATACCCTTTTGCAAATCCTCCATTCGAATCATTGATAATGATCTCGACAGAAGGGAAATTTGCACGAACATAGTCAACCGAACCATCCGTAGAAGCGTTATCGGCCAGAACGACACGAGCATTACCTGAATATTCGATTACCTTCCCGAGAAATTGTTCAAGGAAGTTTTTACCGTTCCAGTTTAATATGACTACAGCAGTATCTTTCACGTCTAACTTTGGCCAGCAATATTACAGATTAATATTGACGGAACAAGTCATTTGACGTTCCTCCATAATGCTCTTCATTATAAAGATTTGGATCGTCGACGTTACCATTATCCGTATTCCTCTTTGATAGAGTGCGCGGCCAGGATGGATTTTTTAATTCTCCAACCATGTCTGAGTGAAGCAACAAATAAGTATTGTTTACAAGATTTGGATTGTAGAAAATAAAACGCTTGTTACTGAAATTCTTGATCTTGTTGTATTGCCAGATCTCGTATGGGTATTCTGTAGGACTGTTTTCTTTTGTGGTTATGGTAGTCGGAGCCCCATACTGAAGGTAAACTCTTCCTCTATCTGTTTCGAATCCCTCTTGAAAATTATTCGAATAAAGTCTTTCCACTAGTTGAACCTGCATTTTGTATTTGATCCATCCTTCATAAGGATTGTCAGGTGATGTTGTTAGCCAGAATGCTTGTATATGCTTTCTTTGCTTTTCCAGATCTTTCGATTTAATGGTCGCCAAAATATTTTTAACTTCCGCCGGACCAGAGATCGGAATAAGACTTTCTAAATAGAATGTTACGCTATCATCCAAAATTGATTCCTGAAATCGTGGATCTAAAATGATCGCTTCAGTATTTAAAAATAGGTCAATATCATTGCTGCGTTCAAACTCATAATCCTGGGTAGCTAATTCGATCAGACTTCTCGATAAAAGCGTGTAGCTCAGGGTATATTTACCGGTAGGTAATTTGGATATATCTACCTTTTTGAAAATTGGAATCACTTGTCCGGTTTGATGTCTTGTATAAACAGTATGCTCAGTGAGTTCTCTACCTTGTTCATTCACTATTTTCTGTTTGATTGCACAAACACTGTCTTCCAACAGATTAGTATTGTACAATTCAAAATACAACGGAATGATATTCAATTCTTCCGGGTAATATGTAGATAATCTTGGAATAAGGGTTAATCCTGATTTATTGAAGACTGATTCTGTTTGACTTTTGTATACTAATTCTGCCACTTCAATGTCAGAGATCGTAATGGTTTCATTATAGTCTTCCATTACAACGGGTATTGTGGCTTTGATAGGCCCTGAAGTGCTGTTGAGATCTGACAATTCGAGCTTCATTGTGTATTTCCCTGGTTTAAGGACAAATCTTCTCAAGTCATAAAAATCTTCAACAATACTATCCTTCATCAAGGGAGAACTAAGTCTGTATGCATCAGAGATGATCAATGAGTCATTTTCATAGAATGAAAGCATAACGGCTATTTCACCGATTAATCCACCATCAAGTCCTTTGTATTCAATTGAGGTTCCATCGAATTGAAAATAGGTTTCAAGGTAGTTTCCTGTTTCAGGGGCATAAAATTGCTTGCTGTCAAGATACGCTCTCAATTTTCTTGATTGCTGCGAGAATCCGTTCATCACGAAAAGAGATGAGATGACAACAAATAGTAAATTCCTCAAGTTTAACACCATACGTAATGTAAAAGTAGTGATTTTCGTGTTGAGAATATAATATCGCCTTTCTGTTGTATGATTGGATGTTAAAACGGATTTATCTGTCTGATAGGCAATGTGATCGGTATTTCGGCTGTTTTTTTTCTTGTTTTTTTTAGTTTTCTGCTTGTCAGAATTAGAAGTATTGCTACTTTTGCCGCGGAGAGTTGGCAGAGTGGTCGATTGCGGCGGTCTTGAAAACCGTTGTACCGAGAGGTACCGGGGGTTCGAATCCCTCACTCTCCGCCAGAAAAAAGAGACAGTTGTTGTCTCTTTTTTTTTGTCTTTACTTTTAGCTAAAAAAAGTATTTTGACAAGGATTTACAACAAGATAAAATGTCAGGAAGGATAGTAGTTATAGGTGGTGGTGCTGCAGGTTTTTTTTCAGCGATCAGAGCAAAGGAGGTTTTTCCTGACCATGAAGTGATCATTCTTGAGAAATCTCAAAAAACCTTGAGTAAGGTAAAGGTTTCAGGGGGAGGTAGGTGTAACGTAACCAATGTTGTATCAGATCCAAAAGAATTATCTTCCTTTTATCCGAGGGGTCAGAACTTTTTAAAGAAAGCATTTTCTCAGTTCACAAGTTCAGATACAGTTCGATGGTTTGAGGAGAGAGGAATAAAGCTCAAAGTGTATCCGGATAATTGCATTTTTCCTGTAGCAAATAATTCTCAAGTGATCATTGATTGTTTTCGTGGTGAATGCGAGAGATTGGGTGTTCAAATCGAAATGAGCACTGGTGTACAGAAAATAATAAAGAATGAAAGGTTTAAACTCACTACTTCAAATGGGGAGCTAAATGCTGATAAATTGATCGTTACTATAGGGGGGCAGCCTAAAAAAAGCAGTTTGCAATGGCTTGAGGAAATGGGACATACGATCATTGATCCGGTACCGTCACTCTTTACATTTAACATGCCTGATGAGCCTATTACTGAACTGATGGGTAACGTTATCGAAAAGGCAAAAGTGAAGATCAAAGGAGAAAAACTGGAAGGTAATGGTCCTTTATTGATTACCCACTGGGGAATGAGCGGGCCTGCAATTCTACAATTATCTGCTTGGGGAGCAAGGATCTTACATGACAAAGATTATCATTTCGAAGTGCTGGTGAACTGGTTGGATTCAACCAAAGAAAGTGAGCTACGAGAACAACTTACTTTTTGCCAGGAAGATTACAATGATAAGCACATAGGGAATGTTCATCCGTTTCCGATCACCCTAAGGCTTTGGAAGCATCTTTTGATGAGATCAGGTATCAAAGAAACAACCAGGTGGCGCGAGTTGGGGAAGAACCAATTGAACAAACTTGTGAATACGCTGATCAATGATTGTTATCAGGTAAAAGGAAAGACAACTTTTAAAGAAGAGTTTGTTACGGCTGGTGGGGTAAGCTTGCAGGATATAAATGTGCAAACGATGGAGAGTAAAAAGATTCCAGGAATGTACTTCGCAGGTGAAGTAATGGACATCGATGGAATAACAGGAGGATTCAATTTTCAAGCTGCCTGGACAACAGCTTTCATAGCCGGAAGTAATGTAGGGACATAAAAAAAGCGGCCGAAGCCGCTTTTCTATCTTTTAATTTTATTACTGTTTTGTGTACGTTGCAGTGCAAGTTCCAGAACCCCCGATTCCAGGAAGTGAGTTATCGTAAGTATAGGTCACTGTAAACTCATCACCCGTGCTGTTCATTGTACCTGTTCCTGAATAAGTAATTGTACCAATTCCAGCAACGTCATAACTTTGATTTGGAACGGTAATATTAATTCCGCTTACTGTAGCGTTCGCTGTACCTCCAGATGCGATATTAAGACCACTTGGCAATAAAATCGGAATAGGAGGAATAGAGATCGAGAACATTCCATCGATAACGATGTCATTCGTTCCCGTTCCAATAGTGATTGTTGGAGCTGAGTTCAAAGGGAATGAAGTCCCGCAATCTGATGCAACAGTCCAAGAACCTTCCCAGTTTGATTGGCCAATCACAACATTTACAGTGCGGCTTGCAGTTGTCGTACCATATTGATTGGTCGCAGAATAAGTCACGGTGTAGCTTCCAGTTGTTGAAGTGTTAACAGCGGAAGTGTTACTTGAAACAGCAACAGGTGAACCATCGTGATTATATGCTACAGCTCCAGCGTCTGTATATGTGTCTCCAACATTTACGGTAACAGTTGAAGAACCATTTAGCGTAATAATTGGTTTATACGTACAAGAACCATCATCTTTTTTGGCTTTTGAAGAGTAATTGGTCGCTTGAGTATCGGTACATCCCTTCTTCTTACATGCCGGCAAAATAAGCGTTGCAGTTAATGCTAGTAATAGTAGTTTTTTCATTTTAGATTTCTTTTTGGGCTAATATACAATAGTCTATAATAACTCTGAAAAATGTTCAAAAAAAAAGCTTCACCAAAAGTGAAGCTTGAGTGGGAGATGAGGGGTTCGAACCCCCGACCCCCTGCTTGTAAGGCAGGTGCTCTAAACCAGCTGAGCTAATCTCCCGTATCTGCTGAAAATCTCGTTTGATTCCCGTAATGCGAGTGCAAATATAAGTGTGTTTTTGGTAAACACAACTCTTTTTCGAAAAAAATTATGCAAAAATATCGCTGATCAAAAAGAAACTACCGAATACGATAATAGTATCTTCCTTATTTGCAGAACTTTGAATTTCTGAAAGGGCGGTTTTAGGATTTTCAAAAATAGGAGAGCTCAGATCCATTTTGCTATTAATACGTTCAAGTTGATCTTTGGTCAAACTTCGCTCATTTCTAAAGGTTGTCAAATACAATTTGGAATCCTTAGGAAATAACTCGATAATTTTTTCTACCTCCTTATCCGCACTGCTGCCATAAAGAATGTGCAATGATCCTTTATTGATCTTTTTAAGAGCGGAAAGGGTGGCCGCAATGCCCTCCGGGTTATGCGAGACATCTAAAATGGTTAGAGGCAATTCAGAAATGATTTCCATTCGGCCAAAAAATCCTGTATTGGATTTGATCGAGTTTAATCCCTTTTGTATTTCCAGAGTATTAATAGGACTTATTTTCTTCTCCTTTTGGAGAATTGTAAATATGTTCAGAACAGTATTTAAATTCTCTTTTTGATATTCTCCGAGGAAAGGCAATGTGTATTGATCGTGGAATAGATTTTCGGCAAAAAATAATGGTGCATGAACATGTTCAGCACTTTTCTTGAATACCAATTCTGTTGATGGATCTTTTTTACCAATTAATACCGGCGTTGCAGATTTGATAATTCCCGCCTTTTCTTCTGCAATTTTTTCAATTGTATCACCAAGTATCGCAGTATGTTCCAGGCTAATAGTGGTTATTACTGAAATTTCAGGTGTTATAACATTAGTAGCATCTAATCTTCCTCCTAATCCAGTTTCAATAATGCAAATGTCACACTTTTCATTTTTAAAGTGTTCAAGAGCCATGGCAAAGGTTACCTCAAAAAAAGAGGGAGAGAATTCTAAGTCGAAGGATTGAACTTTATGGCAAAAGTCGATCACTTCTTTTTCATTGATCATTTGACCATTTACCCTAATCCGTTCTCTAAAGTCAGAAATATGTGGTGATGTAAATAACCCTGTTTTGTAGCCTGCTGCTGTAAAGATTGAAGCAGTCATTGCCGAAACAGAGCCTTTACCATTGGAGCCCGCAATGTGAACAAATTTTAGTTCTTTTTCAGGATGTCCAATCAGAGACAACATTTTTTTAGTGTTGTCCAATGTTGGCTTATAGGCTTTACTTCCTATTAACTGATAGGAGGGGAACTGATTGAAAAGCCAAGTGATGGTTTTCTGATACTGATCAGCGAGCATTGATCTTAACTGTCAGGAATTGAGTTACCAAACCTGTTCCAGGTGCCTTATTGTATTTCACCTGATTCTTCACTGCAGCGATCACCTGATTGATGATGCGTTGATCGGTAGTCGTTGTTTTAGAGGTACTAATTGCCGAAACAACGACTCCATCTGCGTTTATTGTCAGTTTAAGATAAATTGTAACATCAACATCTGTAACAATGTGGTCAACTGAAGGATCATTCAATCGTGTTCTCCCTTCACCTGAACCGGGTCCACCAGGTCCATTTCCGCCAGCACCTGTATCATTTCCAAATGGACTTGTACCGGATCCTTGCGTGCCATTGTTTCCCCCACTACCAAATGGATTATTAGATTGCGTAGTCGTTGAAGAAGTATTTGTTGACGTAGTCTGGCTGTTCGTATTAGTTGAATGCCCTGAATGTGTCGTTGTTTTACTTGGTTTAGTGGTCGCCAGAATTTGTTCTTGTTGTGGCTTAGGTTCTGTTACAGGATCATTTGTTGGAGAACCTGAACCAGCATTACCAATGTCAACTTTAAGATTTTTCAGATCGATCTCTTCCATGATCGTTTCAGCTTTCATGACGAAGTCTTTTGGTGGGGGATCTGCCATTTCAAATGTTACGATCCAAAAGACAACAAATAACAACACCAATAACACAGCAGCACTGATCCAAGCGATCTGCTCATCTTTTTTATCCGATATGGCGCGAACTGCTGTTGACATAAATTATTTATTTATCGTATGAAAGCACCGGATCCCAAGCGTTTGCCTGAGATAAGGCCAACACATTGAAAACTGCTTCATAACTGGCATTACGATGTCCGGCAATCTTAAGTTTCATTTTCCCGGATTTTTCTACTGCACTTGCTGTTAATTCCTTTATCTCATCAAATTCCATTGGTTCTTCCATTGATCCTCCAGGAAGCACTACATACTGATTATCTTCGGTTACGATAACTGTTGCTTCAACAGGATCGATAACAGGCTTTATATCCTGATCCGTCTTAGGAAGATCAATTGGAGTTTGATTGTTAGACATCAAACTCATGATGATAAAGAAGATCAGCAAGAGAAATACAAGGTCGGTCATGGATGCCATTCCGCCTTCTATTTTTATTTTATTTCTTGAACTGAAATCCATCTTATCTTATTTTCCAGGTGTGTTAAGTAGATCCATGAATTCTAGGGCTGCATTCTCCATTTGATATACTACCCTGCCAATCTTGCCAACAAGGAAATTGTAACCCATAAAAGAAATGATACCTACGATCAAACCGGCAACGGTAGTAATCATTGCAGTCATGATACCCGGAGCAATGATCTTTAACTCTAACGAAGTAGCATTTTGCAGGTCAATGAATACGACAACCATACCCACTGTTGTACCAAGGAACCCGATCATTGGAGCAGCTCCAGCAGCAGTAGCCAGGAAATTCAAACGCTGTTCAAGTCTAAGGATCTCAAATTTCCCTGTGTTTTCGATTGTTGCAGCAATACTTTCATTTTTGGCATTTCCAATTCGTGAGATTCCTTTCGAAAGCATTCTTGCAATCGGACTATCTGAACTGTTACAGATCGTTCTTGCTTCGTCTATTCTTCCCGCCTGAAGACTTGCTTTTACTCTATCCAGAAATCCTCTTTCTTCTTTGGAAGCCTTTTGAAGTGCTAATAATCGTTCAACAAAAACGAAGATCGCGTAGCCAAGCATAAGTAATAGAATTATATTGATAAATAATCCCATTCCTTTATTGGATTCACTGATAATATCCCAAAGTGGAACATCCTTTACTCCGGTTGATGCAGGAGCATCTCCCGCGGCGATTTGCATTAAAAATGATAAACTCATAATGATATTACGTTATTAAGATCAATTTATTACAGGACAAGAATTAGACCAACGCCGGCAATGTATCCGATGGTAGCCAAAAGAGTGATGTTTTTTAGGTACCAGAAGAATGAGATCTTTTCCATTCCCATTGCAACAACACCTGCTGCTGAACCGATAATCAACATACTACCTCCCGTACCAGCTGCATAAGCGATAAAGTGCCAAACTTCAGCATCCAGTGGTTCTTGGAACATACCCATAGAAGCAGCTACTAATGGAACGTTATCAATGATCGCTGAACCAACTCCAAGAAGAGTAACGAAAAGATCTTCTGAAATCATTCCGTTCACGTTGTTACCGAATGTGAAGATCAGACCAAGCGATTCAAGAGCCGCAACGGTCATTAGGATTCCTAAGAAGAAAAGAATACTTGGCATTTCAATTTTTGATAATGCTCTGAATGTTGGACCATGTACGTGTTCGTGATCTTCGATCTGTGTTAATGTAAATTGTCTATTCGAAACAATCTCAGCTACCAATGAAACAATACCCAAAGACAACATCATTCCAACATATGGAGGAAGGTGTGTTACTGTTTTGAAAACTGGAACAAAAACGATCATTCCAAGACCTAAAGCCAGCATGAATGGACCATGCTTACTCTTTTTCTCGTCTTTTTCATCGCTCTCAATTTCACCTTTGAATATTGGTAAGAAGCTGGCAATTAAAGTAGGCAATGCCATACATATAAATGAAGGAAGAAGCAAGTTTTTGATTAGCTCCATCGCAGAGACTTTGTTCCCCATCCAAAGCATGGTAGTCGTAACATCACCAATTGGAGACCAAGCTCCACCTGCATTTGCTGCAATGATGATCATACCCGCATACCACATTCTTAAATTATTGTCTTTAACGATCTTTCTTAGAATTGTGATCAATACAATCGTAGCGGTAAGGTTGTCGATAATGGCAGAAAGTACAAATCCGAGAATACAAACGATCCACAGAAGAGTTTTCTTTTTATTCGTTTTAACAAATGTCTTAATCGTTTGGAAGCCATTGAAATGGTCTGTGATCTCAACGATTGTCATTGCCCCTACAAGGAAGATAAGAATTTCAGCAGTTTTTCCGAAGTGGTGTAAAAGAGTTCCTTCCATTAAATGAAGTCGCTCTTCATGCCCCATCCCGGAGATATTCATTAAGCTTGAATTGTGGGAGTCAAACCAACTTCCAAAAGAATCGATTCCGAAAGCGATGCCGGCCCAGGCTAATGCCATCATTATTAGGGCAGGAATTAATTTATCAACTTTCAACGAGTGTTCAAGGGTGATAAGCGTGTAACCCAGAACAAAAACAGATACAATAAAAATCTCCATGGTTCAGTTTTCTTAATAATCAAGCAAAACTAATTTTTTTGCTTGATTATTAAGAGAAACTTAAAAGATGTTATAAACATCTAATTCTTTATACCAATAAAAGGAAAGCGCCGATTCCGGCTAAATAGCCCAATAGTGCCAATAGAGAAATTCTTGTTAGGTACCAGAAAAAGGTAATTTTTTCCATTCCCATCGCAACAACTCCTGCGGCAGAACCGATAATTAAAATACTACCTCCTGTACCAGCTGCATAAGCAATAAAATGCCATACCTGAGCATCGGCTGCTTCTCTGAACATTCCAATGCTTGCGGCTACTAACGGAACATTATCGATAACAGCAGAAGCTAGCCCCAGTAAGGTGACAAATACGCTTTCAGGAATTGCAGCACTTACTTGCTGTCCAAAATTGAAAATCAACCCAAGTGATTCCATCGAGGCTACTGTCATTAAAATCCCTAAGAAAAATAAGATCGAAGGAATTTCAATTTTTCCAAGTGCCTTCATAGTAGGGCCCTTATGGTGTTCTTCTCCTTCTGGGTTAGTAAACGATATCGATCTATTGGATATGATTTCTGATACCGTGGCAAAAATCGATAGAGATAACATCATACCTACATATGGAGGGAGATGCGTCAATGATTTGAACACAGGTACTGCAATGATTAAGATCAATCCAAGGATGAGCATTAATCCACCATTCTTATTGTTTTCTTTTTCATCCGAATGATCGATCTCCATTGTCCCCTTAAAGACAGGAAGAAATGCTGCAATAGCGACGGGAACCAGAATACATAATATGGCTGGAATTGCCAGGAATTCGGCAAGCTTTACAGTTGTAACCTTGCCAGCCATCCAAAGCATTGTTGTAGTGACATCACCAATTGGAGTCCAAGCACCACCAGCATTTGCAGCGATGATGATCAATCCAGCATACCACATACGATCGTTCTTGTCAACAATGATCTTGCGAAGGATTGTTATTAGAATAATAGTAGTGGTCAGATTATCAATTATCGCAGATAGGAAGAAAGCTAAAAAGGTAACAATGAACAGTAATTTTCGCTTACTTTTCGTTTTGATAATCTTTTTAATACTGCCAAATCCATCAAAATGATCGATCATTTCAACGATAGCCATTGCACCCATAAGGAAAATCAGGATCTCTGCTGTTTTACCAAAATGGTGCAACAACGTTCCTTCAAGTAAATGTATCTTTCCTTCATGATCGAATGAAGTAATATCCATTAAGTTCCCAGAATGGGGATCTAACCATTGACCAAACGAGTCAAGGTTGAGGGCGATGGTTGCCCAGCAGACAGCCATCATCATTAAAGCAGGGATCAATTTGTCCAGCTTTAATGTGTGTTCAAGGGTGATTGCTACATATCCGATAATGAATGTAGCGAGAACAACAACTTCCATAAGCGCGAAAGTTTAAATTAAACCAATTGTTCCAAAGCTATTTCGAAGGCCGCCTTGGCAAGGCCAGTTTTTGAAGAGTTTTTTAAATTGGTTTTTATTAGGGCGTTCTTGATCGTAGCACTGGTATCCTGGAAGATGCCATCATCGGTCAAGTTTTTGAGGTCATTGCTCATAAGGTAGGCAAACACTCTTGCCATACCACAATTTGATATAAAGTCTGGTATAATAGAGATCGATTGATCCGCTTTGTCAGCGATTGGGCCAAAGAAAATTTCAGGATCTGCAAATGGAACGTTTGCGCCAGCCGAAATAACTTCCATTCCAGCATTGATCATTCTGTTCAATTGATCTTCAGTAATTAATCTGGAAGCAGCACAAGGAATGAAAACTTCAGCCTTAACATCCCAGATCTTATTGTTAACCTCGTCAAATGACATCATTGACGGGTGGTTTAATTCATTTCCATTTTTATTGAGGAATAATTCACGGATCTCTTCCATAGAGAATCCATCCTCTTTGATCAGTCCACCAACACGATCAATGATACCCACAATAATAGCTCCATCTTGAGCAAGGTAATAAGCTCCGGCAGAACCAACATTTCCCCATCCTTGTACGATCACTCGCTTCCCTTTCACTGATCCTCCCCAGATGTCGTAATAATGCTTTACTGATTCAGCAACACCAAAGCCAGTGATCATGTCTGCTACCACATACTTGCGGTTAACCATCGGTGAATAGGCCTCAGATTCGATTACTTTAAGAACTCCCTGTCTTAGCTGTCCTATTCTATGGATCTTCTGAGCCTCTCTCGGTTGAAAATGACCATTGAAAACACCTTCCTGAGGATGCCAAACACCACAATCTTCAGTAATCGGAATAACTTCATGGATCTCATCGACATTCAAGTCTCCACCAGTACCATAATAATGCTTCAAAAGTGGTGTAACCGCTGCATACCATCGGCGAAGAACTCCTTCTTTTCTTGGGTCTTTCGGGTCAAAATTAATTCCTGATTTGGCTCCGCCAATTGGAGGACCAGCCACAGTGAATTTAACTTCCATTGTTTTGGCAAGTGATTCTACTTCTCTTTTATCCAGTCCCGGTCTCATTCTTGTTCCGCCACCGGCAGCACCACCTCTTAAAGAGTTGATTACTACCCATCCCTCTGCTTCCGTTTCTGCATCTTTCCATTCGAAAACGATTTCTGGTCTTTTATTTTCGAATTTGTTGAGAAGATCTTTCATTTTCTATCTAAAATCAATGGTTTGTAAAGGACAAATGTATTGATTCATTTTTCATCAGACTTGAATTCTCACAATTATTTTACGTTAAAAAAGTAGGAAATGAGAAATTTGATCAAGGGGTGTGCAGAACGCCTGAAACACTTGGTCTGGAAGCGCCTGTAACTGAGGCAATTGTATTTGGTTTATTGTTCAGGTACAGTGCCCCGAGATAAGCAAATATCAATGCTTCCTTGTAGTCAATGATCTCTTCTTCAGGAAGAACTATTTCACCATCAAAATATGACTGTATGCGCTCAACGAGATATTGGTTCTTTGTTCCACCACCACTGAGCATTACTCTTTTTAAGCCATTCTTTTGTAAAATGGCACTGATCTGGGTGGCAATGTGTTCGGTCACAGTGCGTAAATTGGATTCAATCTCCTTGTCAAATTTTAATAGGGGATAGAAGGATTCTTCCAGCCACTCAGTCCCAAGTGATTTTGGGCCACTTTGAGCGTAGTAATCAAGTGAATTCAAAAGATCGAGTAAAAAGAAATTGATCTCACCACCTCTGGCAATTTCACCGTTTTTATCGAATTCAACACCTTTTGAGTTCGCTAGACGGTTCAATGGTAGATTTCCAGGGCAAATATCAAAAGCAGTAACTTGATTCTTTGTTTTAAAACTAATGTTGCAGAATCCTCCGATGTTTAAAAAAGCATCAGCCTTACCTTCAAAGAGATCGAAATCTCCAATCGGCACCAATGGTGCGCCTTGACCACCAAGAACTATATCTTTTGTTCTGAAGTCATTGATTACCTTAATATTCGTTTTTACTGCCAGCGTCGTGCCACAGCCAATCTGAAGGGTAAAACCATTAGCGGGTTGATGTAATATTGTTTGTCCGTGGCATGCAATGGCTGCAATCGTCGAGGAGTCAATATTTTTTTTTGAGATAAAATGATTGACACAATCGGAGTAGAAATTTCCAAGTTCTTTATTTAGAATTTCCATTGCACCTAGACTAAAATTGACTGCATTTTCTAATTGGGTTTTCAATGACTCATCATAGGGGTAATGTCCAGTATTCAGGATCTCAAATTGTACCTTTTGATCAGTAAAATCAAACATGACGTGTGCTACGTCCAACCCGTCGAGCGATGTGCCAGACATGAGTCCAATAATTTCAAGCCTTTCCATAGGGTTCAATTCTGGATTGAAATTAGAATTATTCGGTTAAATTTGCAATTACGAGAATTAAACTTAACAACATGATATTTGAATTAACCGAAGAACACATTGCTGTTCGTGATGCTGCCAGAGATTTTGCTCAGAATGTATTGAAGCCAGGCGTTATTGAAAGAGACAGAGACCAGAAGTTTCCTGAAGAAGAAATAAAGCAACTGGGAGAGCTTGGGTTCATGGGAATGATGGTAGATCCTAAGTATGGAGGTAGCGGAATGGATACGATCTCATATGTTTTAGCAATGGAAGAGATCTCTAAGGTTGATGCTTCTACATCCGTTTGTATGTCAGTAAATAATTCCCTTGTTTGTTGGGGATTGGAAAAATATGGTTCTGAGGAGCAAAAGCAGAAGTACCTTGTTCCACTTGCAAAAGGGGAGAAGATCGGGGCATTTTGTCTTTCAGAGCCTGAAGCAGGTTCGGATGCAACCTCTCAAAGAACAGAGGCTATAGATAAAGGGGATCATTATTTGTTGAATGGAACAAAAAACTGGATCACAAATGGTTCAAGTGCTTCTATTTATTTGGTGATCGCTCAAACTGACCGTGAGGCAGGGCACAGAGGAATCAATGCATTCATTATTGAACGAGGAATGGAAGGGTTTATCGTAGGTGCGAAAGAGGACAAAATGGGAATTAGAGGAAGTGATACGCATACATTGATCTTTAATGATGTAAAGGTTCCTAAAGAGAATAGAATAGGTGAAGATGGATTCGGATTTAAGTTTGCGATGAAGGTGTTGTCTGGAGGAAGAATTGGTATTGCAGCTCAAGCCTTGGGAATTGCAGGTGGAGCTTTTGAACTTGCTCTTGCTTATTCAAAGGAAAGAAAGGCATTTGGAAAGGAAATCCATAAGCATCAGGCAATCGCATTTAAACTGGCAGACATGGCTACAGAAATTGAAGCCGCAAGACTACTTGTTTATAGAGCTGCATTAGATAAAGATGCCGGAAGAGATTATGGTCAGTCTAGTGCGATGGCGAAACTTTACGCGTCAAAAGTGGCTATGGAACAAACAGTTGAAGCTGTTCAGATCCACGGAGGATATGGTTTTGTGAAAGAATATCATGTGGAAAGATTAATGAGAGACGCTAAGATCACTCAGATCTATGAAGGAACATCAGAAGTTCAGAAAATTGTGATCTCAAGAGGGATCATTGGTTAATCTGAAATTGGTAAATATTAAAAAAAGGAGGGGCGACCCTCCTTTTTTAGTTATAGATCATTTTCTAAAGTCTCTAGCCCGATGCCTCTAGAACCTTTAAGAAGGATCAACGCATTTTTAATCGGATTAGACTTTAAAAACGAAATAGCTTCTTCTTTGTCTTTAAAAGATTGAATAACCGCGTTTGAACTGATTTTTTCAAATCGAGGTCCAACAGTATAACCTTTCAATCCACTCTTTTGTGCAAATGACAAAATCGTTTCATGTTCAGTCATTTCTTGGTCACCCAATTCGAGCATATCACCAATAATGAAAACCTTATCAGGATTATCGATCATTGCAAAACTTTCCAGGGCAGATTTCATGCTGGTCGGATTTGCGTTATAACAATCAAGGATCAACGTGTTGTGATCTGTCTTTTTGATCTGGGATCTATTGTTTTCGGGTATATATGAGCTAATTGCTGAGTTGATGTTTTCTGGTTTGATCTCAAACTGTATACCAAAAGCAATAGCAGCAAGGAAGTTATAAAAGTTGTATTTACCTACCATGTGAGTGTCAATGACAGGTGATTGGTAATCTTTAGTCTTCCAGCTTAAACGAACAAATGGTGTTAATCCGAGCAGTGTACCTTTTACGTTGCAGTGTTCACTAGTTCCATAAGAAAGGTTCTTTGTCGATTTCGGTAAGATATCTGCAAGGATGTTATCATCTGCGTTGTAAATAATATTACCGCCCATTTGTTCAACAGAATCGTACAGTTCTTTCTTGGTAGTCAGTACGCCTTCAAAATTGATAAATCCTTCAAGATGTGCTTTCCCGATATTTGTAATGATCGCGTGAGTGGGTTCCGCTATTTCGCAAAGCTCAGCAATGTCTTTAAATCTGTTTGCTCCCATTTCTATGATGGCGATCTCGTGCTGAACATTCAAACGGAGTAGGGTGAGGGGGACCCCAATATGATTGTTTAAATTTCCTATTGTTGCAAGGACGTTGTACTCAGTAGATAAAACCTGATGAATCAATTCTTTTGAGCTTGTCTTTCCGTTGCTGCCGGTAATTCCAACTACTGGAATGTTGAATTGGTTTCTATGGTAATTGGCAAGCTGCTGAAGAAATACAAGGCAATTTTCTACCAAAATTGTATTTTCAGAAATATTGGCGTCGCTTTCGTCCACAACTACATACTTGGCGCCGGCTTCAAGTGCGTCTTTTGCGAATTTATTTCCATTAAAATTGTCTCCTTTCAGACAAATGAACATACATCCCTTCTCGATCTTTCTGGTATCGGTGCAAATGCCTGTAGTCTCAAGATATAGTTTGTGAAAATTTTCCATTGGTCACAAAAAAAGCCCGTCGAAACGGGCTTAATTATTAAATAATCATTTATTTCTTCTTCTCTCTTCCGTAGTTCATACCAGTAGGTGAACCTACGCGATCCATTGCGCAACGGAATCCGATAGTTGCAGTAGACTTATCTTCATCAAGATATCTTCTAGCACCTCCGGCAAGCCAGAAAGCACGATCTCTCCAAGAACCACCTTTATACACTCTTGATTTATCAGAAACCAAAGTTGTAGGCCAAGATGTAATACCTTCAGGCTTCACTTCTGATCCGTCTAGACCATATTGTTCATGCTGACTTTGGTACATGATAAGGTTTGCATCTCTTGTCGCCTGGTTGATGGCATTTTTACGGTCATCATTCATGAAATAGATCGAAGACTCAATATCACCATCAAGGTAGTCGATGTAATCATCTCTTCTGTAGTTCAATCTTCCAATGTTTTCTTCTTCAGTTACATTTCTATACTTCAACTTACCTGGAGTGTCGATGATGAATGCTGTGAATCCATCTCTCAACATTGAAATGATCTCGAATGCATATTCTTCACCATCTGGTCCAGTTCTAACTTCATCTGCAAAGATTCCATCAAACAACTGATCCTGAATAAGCGCAGAAGCTTCAATGTCGTGCTTATCGTTCTTGTACTTGATCGCAAGATCCAATACTTCGTTGATTCTTCTCAATAGAGTGATCTCGATTGAATCTTTTACATTTCCATGAGAAACGTAGAATGGATCCGGAGCATAACCTCTTCTTGAAGGGTTTCTTGATTCTACGTTCTTATAAAGACCAACTGGCATCACAGTGTCGTTTGGATCGTGCTTATCTGCAGAGATACGCTGATAACGGATACGTTCGAACTCATTTAAGTATTCTTTCATTCCGTGAACATCGTAAGTCACCTGCTGAGACTTAATGTCGATTACACCTTCGTTGTTCAAAAGCTTTGTTTTATAAACATTTCCTCTGAATGGTCTGAATTCATCGAAATCTTCAGACGAAAGCGGTCGATAAACATCAAGTACCCATTCTGATACGTTACCAGCCATGTGGTAAAGACCGTAATCATTTGGCCAGTATGAGTCAACCGGAGCTGTTACATCGGCACCATCATTCAAGTGACCAGCAACCCCCATGTAATCTCCACGACCTCTTACGAAGTTCGCTCGGATAGCTCCCTGGAATTGCTCGTCATCCTGACGAACCCAGTGACCGTTCCAAGGGTAAATTCTTCTATCGGTAATGTTTTCAGTACCTGGCTGAAGGTTTCCAATCAATCCTGTAGCTGCAAATTCCCATTCAGCTTCAGTAGGGAGACGATAACGAGGTAATAGGATACCATCTTCCATACGAACGATTCTTGTTCCTAGTCTTTTACCATTAATGTTAGATGGGTTAAGATCCTGAACGTTCTTTACTACCGCCTCTTCATACTGTCCTGCATAATATGCTTCAGTATTGAATGTATTCTCATCTCTTTGATCAACGTTCCATGCAAGGATACCTTCTCTTACAAGAATATACTCATTCACACGGTCAGTTCTCCACTTACAGAAGTCGTTTGCTTGTAACCAAGAAACACCTACAACTGGATAATCTCTATACGCAGGATGTCTTAGGTAATAGTCAACATACTTTTCCATGAATGCCAATGGAGATCTCCAACACAAAGTGTCAGGAAGAGCATTCTTATAAACCATTGGATATGATTCATACGCTCTTGAGATCCAGTACAGGTATTCTAACCAGTGGAAATTGGTAACTTCAGTCTGGTCCATATAGAAAGAAGAAACAGTAACTCTCGTTGGACGGTTATTCCAATCGAACATTACGTCCTGTTCTGATCTACCCATAGTGAATGTTCCACCTTCTACCAAGATCAATCCTGGTCCAGTTTCCTGGTCAATAAATGGAACTTTCTGGAAACCACCCACTTTAGGGTCGTTGTAATTCCATCCTGTAGAATTTGACGCTTCTTTAGCACAAGAAACTAGGAACATAGCTCCTAATCCTACAATTGAGAAAAATCTGACTAATCGCATATTTTTTGTTTGATTTCTCATTAGTTTTCTACCGCAAATATATCCATTAAACGTATCCCTCTTAAAAAGTTACATTAAAACCTTAAAAAGAAGGACATGAAATTGTTTTAAACGAAACAGGTTTAGACTTACAGCTTAAGTTGATTCCCATTGATACTTCATGAGAACCTCCTGAAACACCATTGTTCAACTTAGAAACTGTAACGTCATAACTGTATCCCAGCTTGAATTTCCCTGTATTGATCCCGATGGTCATAATGAACGCATCTCTGTTACGATACCAAACCCCAACGTTGAATGATCCATACTTTAAATATGTACCAACATTCAATTCAGTAAATCCATTCTGGTATTGAAAAATAACATTAGGCATAATGTTCGTACCACTTGAATACTTAGATCGTTTCCCAACTTCGATATCAGCTCCAACGTGACCAGTAAATCTCCATGGTAG
>SBFR01000131.1 GCA_006227105.1 Bacteroidota bacterium | reverse complement strand
GCTTTGCTTTTGCTTCAGAAAAGATACTTGTGGCTGGCTCTATTGGTCTCCTTCATGCCCTTCATGCGAAGCGAAGGACAATTGCCGGTATTGCTAGTAGGTGTAATTCTGGCGTACAACAAAGAATGGAAATACTTTCCCATATTGCTGGTCGGCTTTGTCGTTTACTCGATAGCTGGGGCGTTTGCTCATCATGATCTATTGTGGTATTTTACTAAGAGCCCCTACTCGATGGGAAATGCCATTTATGGGAAGGGTGAGTGGTCACACTATTTTACGTCATACAGAAATTACATAGGTAATCCTGGGATATTCATGTCGATCCTGGGGGTGATTGGTGCCGTTGGTCTGTTGGTTAAAAGAAGAATTTCCGAACTTGAAATCGATCTGTCTTTACTGGCCTATGGCACTTTCGTGGGTGTAGTATTTTCGCATGCATATTTTTGGGCAACTGGACAAAATGGATCCATTGGGTTAACGCGGATCGCAACACAGGGAATGCCTCTTTTTCTGATCGTCCAGATGACACACTGGTCAAGATTTAGTCAGAGAGAAGGATCCAGAGTGCAGTGGGTTTACGGTGTATTATCGATTCCTTTTATCTGGTCATTGGTTAGCAATCCAAAATTTCCGGTTTTAGCCAACCCGATGGAAAAACAGCTTCAAGCCACTTGGAAGTTCATCAATGAACAAGGAACCGGAAACGAAAAGGTTTATTATCATTTTCCATATCTCGCACATCTGATGAATGAGAATCCACTCAGCAAGGAGAGTAGGGCAATATTTACTGGATTTCGTCAGATCGAAGAGGACTTGAAAACGAAGATTCCCGAGGGAAGCTTTATTGTCTGGGATAGCCATTTTGGACCGGTGGAAGCAGGAAGGTCTGCTCAAGAAATGAGAAATACTCCAGGTTTAATGCTTGTTGGGGAGTTTTTATATGAGGGAACTGAAGAAGATCCTAAGGGGGTTCTGTTATTTCAGCATGTTTCAAAAACAGATAGTCTTCCGGACTATCAGGTCAGTACAAAGAGAATGGATGACTTACATCTGATCTTTGATTCCAAAATGGAGTTTATTAATTTATTTGAAGGTCTGTTAGCGACACAAAGAGGAAGTGAGCTGATTTGCTCAATTCGATCAGAAGAAGGAACATCTTTGGTTTTTGAATCAGAGGAAGGAGGCTACACCTCTTTTGAATTATCAGAAAATGATAAGGAGCTTAGATTTTCGATTCCGAAATCCGGAAGTAGCAAGCTTTATGTGTGGAATCCCAATGGTAAAAAGGGAAAGATAGAGATCACAAATGTTCAGCTCCGAAGTAAAAAATATCCCAAGGTCTGGAAACCTTAACGATAAAAATTCATTTCGTCCAGGTATTTCATCACCGATTCCGTCAGCAGGTAACGAACATCCTTGCCCATCTTAATAGCATTTCGGATAAACGAAGCTGATACTTTCATGACGGGTGCATCATCGCAGAAAACGATGCTTGGATGCTTGAACAATAATTGATTCGGATCATCAGACTGAATGTCATTTTCCTCCTGAAAGGTCAATGCACGTGGATACACATAGATCTTATGGTTCTTCAGCAGATAATCATGATTGTACCACTTGTGTAGTGTTCGAAGATTGTCTTCACCCATAATTAAAGAGAAGGAATGATCGGGATACAGCTCCTTCAGATGGATCATGGTATTGACTGTATAACTTGGCTTGGAAAGCTTGAATTCGACATCCGAAGCTCTCAACTTCGGGTTATCATCAATCGCGATCTTCACAAGTGCAAGTCGGTGGTGGTCAGCGAGGATCGTATTCTTTTCCTTCAATGGATTTTGAGGAGAGACCACAAGCCAAACTTGATCAAGCTCCGTGTAATCTGCCATGTAATTGGCAATGATCAAATGTCCGACATGTATCGGGTTGAAAGTTCCGAAATACAGCCCTACCTTCATGCGTTTGCTACAAAATCGTTCACAATGGCTGTTGCCTTTTTAATGGCAGTTTCAAGATCATCATTGACAAGGATCACATCAAATTCAGATGCTTTGCTCATTTCCTTTTCAGCCTTTTCCAAGCGCTGACGGATCTTATCTTCTGTTTCGGTGCTTCGATGTCTGAGTCTTTCTTCAAGGGTTTCGATCGAAGGTGGCTGAACGAAGATCGCAAGCGCGTTTTCTCCGAAGATCTTTTTAAGGTTCAATCCACCGATCACGTCTACGTCAAAGATCACATTTTTTCCCTGTGCCCAGATTCGTTCGATCTCAGAGCGCAGCGTTCCATAGAAGTGATCCGTGTAAACTTCTTCCCATTCAATAAAGGCTCCTTCACTGATCTTTTGCTTGAATCCTTCGATCCCCAGAAAGTAATAATCTTTACCGTCTGTTTCATTGGGTCTTGGTCCTCTGCTGCAAGCAGATACTGAAAACGATAGATTCAACGAAGGATCGTTTAACAACGCATGCACGATCGTAGTTTTTCCAGCCCCGGAAGGAGCAGAAAAGATGATGCATTTCCCTTGTGATGTAGTAAAGCTCATTATAATGTGTTCAATACCTGCTCTTTGATCTTTTCCAGACTGTCCTTCATTCCAACAACCAGTTTTTGCATTTCTGCATGGTTGCTTTTACTTCCAAGTGTATTGATCTCTCTACCGATCTCCTGCGAAATGAAACCGAGTTTTTTTCCCGACTTTTCCATCTTCATGGTTTGATTGAAATAATCCAGGTGATGACTCAAACGCATCTTTTCTTCTGAGACATCCAGTTTCTCGATATAAAAGATGAGCTCCTGCTCCAGACGATTATTGTCCAGGCCATTCACCTCGATCTCATCAAGTCCCTTTTTGATCCTTTCGCGAACTGTTTCGATGCGTTCGTTTTCATATTTGGGAACATCGTTGAGCAGTGTTCTGATCTCATCAATACGCTCATTGAATTCGTTCTCTAATGCAATTCCTTCTTTTCTTCGGAAAGAGTTGAGCTCGATACAAGCTTCTTTCACAAGTGATACAAGCCATTTCTTCTCGTCTTCCGA
>SBFR01000027.1 GCA_006227105.1 Bacteroidota bacterium | reverse complement strand
AACAACGCTACAAACGAGGTCATTTCGATCCCTAACTGAGTAATTGCCGTAATGATCACAAGGATCTTCATCACCATGGATGAAAAACTCGAGATAAAAGTTACCAGCCCCTCATCAGTATTGCTTTTTTGCAGCACTTTCCGAATCGCTCTGGTCGCGAACTTTGCCAGGTAGAAACCTACAACCAGAATTACTACACAGATCAGTAAATTGGTTCCCATCCTTACTAAAAACTGGTTTACGTCTGTGTACTCAATCCCAAAGATCTCTTTAAGCCATTCCATCTTACTTTTTTTTGACAAAGTTAAAACTTGAATGATACTTCCCTATGAAAGAATCGATTTCTTCTTTTAATTTTAAACCATGTTCTTCATTCTTTCAAAAGCATTACTTTTTCTAACATCTCCCTTTGTTTGGATGATCGGTTTCATGATCGTTGCCTTTTTTCACAAAAAAGAGATCTGGAGAAAACGATCTAAATGGATGACCCTGTCGATATTCCTCCTCTTTTCTAATAATGTGATCTTCCTTGAATTTTGTCGATTATGGGAAATTCCCGGCACCAAAATCGAAAACGTAAAGCCTCACGATGTAGGAATCGTATTAACTGGAATGGGAGAATACAACAATGATCTTGATGTAGTGAGTATACGACGTGGTGGAGATCGTATCTGGCAAGCATTGAGTTTGTATCACAGAGGTAAGATCCGGAAAATACTCATTACCGGAGATAATGGATATGTCACCGACAGAGGACTGCACGAAGCCAAACAAATCAAAGAAGTTCTGGTTTCTTGGGGAATACCCAAGGAAGACATCATCACGGAGGAAAAATCAAGGAATACATACGAAAACGCCTTAGAAACAAAAAAGATATTATCGACAAGATATCCGCACATGAATTCATTTCTTTTGATCACTTCAGGAACACACATGAAACGATCACTTGCCTGTTTTAAAAAACAAGAAATGAATTGTACCCCTTTTTCAACTGACCTTCACACCGGTCCAACAAGAGGCTATTATTGGGATCAATTTATCATACCAGATGTTAGCACCTTTTCTGATTGGAACAAACTAACAAAGGAGTGGGTCGGTTTCGTAACCTACGATATAATTGGTTATCTGTGATCTATAAAATCAAAGACGGATATCTGGAACTTATCGAAAACTTTCTTGAAAAGGAAGAAGCCGATCGTTTTTTTGATCTATTTCTAAAAACGATCCCCTGGAAAGAGGGAAGCATTAAAATCTTTGGTAAGCAGCACTTAAAACCGAGACTAGAATCTTTTCATGCAGAAGGTGACGTCACATACACCTATTCCGGGAATAAGCTGATCACGGAAAATTTTACTCCAGATCTTTCCGAAATCAAAGAGCGAATTGAAAATCAATGCTCGAAACAATTCAATAGTGTTCTGCTCAATTTATATCAAGATGGAAAAGACAGCAATGGATGGCATACAGATAATGAAAAGGAGTTAGGAATTGAACCCTTTATTGCCTCTCTCTCACTTGGTGAGACTCGTATCTTCAAATTAAAGCATCAGGATGGAGATACATTGGACATTCCCCTCAAACACGGAAGCCTTTTGCTTATGGGTGGGCAATTACAGCACAAATGGAAACACTGCATTCCTAAATCTTCAAAAATCTTGGGTCCCAGAATCAACCTTACTTTCCGAAAGACCGTCTGATCAGTATTGATTTTAGACATTTTTGTATCTTTCAACAAACCAATTTCATGAAACTACTGCTACCAAAGCTCTTGATCTGGAGCACATTTCTGATCTTGTCTTTAAATGGACATACTCAATCCTGGCAACCTGTTGGGAACGGAACAAATAATTCTTCCCATGGAATGCTGGTGTACGATGGTAAACTTGTTGATCTTGGAAGCTTTAACAACCCCTGTAACCGCGTTGCTCTCTGGAATGGAACAAGCTGGGAATGTCTTGGTGGCGGAGTTGGAATTGTAGCAAGAGCAGGAACAATATGGAATGGTAACTTAGTCGTAGTCGGTGATTTCTGGAATGTTCAGCTACCTTGTCCGAACTGCAAAGGGATTGCGATGTGGGACGGGACTCAATGGACCAATATTGGTGCCGGTTTCAACAATGATGTTTTATGTGTTACCGTTTGGAATGGAGATCTTGTCGCAGCAGGAGACTTTACGCAATCAAATGGCGAGCCTTGCTCAAGAATTGCAAAGTGGAATGGAACTTCCTGGGAACAAATTGGGCCAGACAATGCATTTAACAATGACATCCGGGCAATAACTGAATTTCAGGGTGAACTATGGATTGGAGGAGACTTCAGTAATGTTGGCGGATGTTCAGCTTGTGATGGCGTAGTAAAATGGGATGGTACTCAATGGGTCGGTGGAAACAGTGGAGTTGACATCAATGGAGGAGTTGACACAACTGTTAGAGTGTTGTACGTGAGTCCAACTGATGGAAGATTATACATGGGAGGACATTTCAGAGGATTAACCTGCAACAATGTTTATCTACCCGGCTTGAATGGAATTGCTGCCTATGATGGAAGTGACTGGTTCGAGCTTGGCAACGGAGTTGGGGACAATACAGATGATTATGTAAGAGCCATCAGTGAATACAACGGACAAATTGTTGCGGGAGGATATTTCACCACAGCCAGTGGGATATCTGCCAACAAAATTGCCAGATTTAATTTAACCTCAAATACGTGGTCCGCCATGGGACAGGGATTCGACGGTGTTGGCGTCGATGAATACGTAAAATCTGCAGCTGTTTGGAACGGGATCTTCTTTGCAGGAGGTGCCTATACTCAAGCAGAAGGCGGACCAATGAACCACATTGCTCAGTGGTACGAACCGCCGGTGGCTGCCCCAATTGCCGCTTACAATCAAGAGCAGTTTGAAATCTGTGCTGGTGATTGCGCAAGCTTCACGGACATAAGCACCTACAACCCAACCTCCTGGAACTGGTCCTTCCCTGGAGCGGATATTACAAGTTCAACTGCTCAAAATCCCCCTCCCATTTGTTACAGCTCACCTGGTACTTACACTATTTCGTTACAGGCATGCAACGCCAATGGATGTAATACCGAAACATCAACCATTACAGTAAGCTCAGGAACAAATGTAGTAGTAAACAATCCAACTGTTTGTTCTGGTTCATCTACCGTAATTACGGCAAATCCTTCTGTTGGTGGAGGAACCTATCTATGGTCGACCGGTGAAACTACCCCTTCTATTACAGTATCACCTTCAATGAGTACTACCTATTCTGTTACTTATACTTCAACAGGTTGTGGAAATGCTACGGCAACATCAAATGTTACCGTAACGTCCTCACCAACACTGAGTGTTAATTCTGGTAGTATATGTGAAGGAAACTCAATTACTTTGAATGCTACACCCTCCATTGCAGGAGGAGATTTTGAGTGGTCACCAAATGGAGAAAACACAGCATCCATCACGGTTTCTCCAACATCAACAACTTCTTATTCGGTTAGCTATACATTGGGTGGTTGTCCAACCATTACCCAGAATTCCAACATCATAGTAAATCCAACTCCAATAATTACAGCTAACAATGAAAGCATTTGTTCAGGCACATCGACCATCCTAACTGCGACACCTACCATTCCCGGAGGCAACTTTAGCTGGACTCCAGGCGGACAAACGACAGCTTCGATATCAGTTTCTCCTGCTACAAGCACTTCATATACCGTAAACTACACATTGAACGGTTGCGATGCACTTCCTGCAACAGCAAACGTTACCGTTTCCCCTGCGCCAACAATCTCTGTTCCAGATCAAAACATTTGTAATGGAAGCTCAATCGTTTTGGTAGCTACTCCCTCTGAAACAGGAGGGACTTATTCCTGGTCTCCTGGGGGAGAAACTACTCAATCCATAACAGTTTCACCATCGTTTACCACTTCATACACTGTTAACTATTCTGTTACCGGATGTCCTCCAGCATCAGACGTGGCATCCGTGACGGTTAATCCGATACCATCCATAAATGTCAACAGCGAAACGATCTGTGCAGGAAACTCAACAATTCTTGAAGCCACTCCTTCAATTGGAGGTGGAACATACTCCTGGAATCCTGGAGGCAGCATTGGTAATACAATCAATGTCTCACCAGCATCCACGACCACTTATAATGTCACATATACTTTAGATGGTTGTTCAGCAAACGGATCAGGAATTGTTTCAGTTAACCCAGTGCCAGTCTTGTCTGTGAACAATGAAACGATCTGTATTGGCTCTACTACGGTTCTCACTGCCACTCCATCTATCGCTGGAGGAAACTTAAGCTGGTCACCAGGAGGAGAAACAACAACTTCAATCTCAGTTTCACCTTCAGTGAGTACTTCTTATGTTGCCAGCTATACTTTGAATGGATGCGACGCACTTCCAGTAACGGCGAACGTTACCGTTACTCCTGCGCCTACGGTTTCTGTTCAGGATGAGATCATATGTGAAGGCAATAATGTTACTTTAAATGCAGTACCATCTGAATCAGGAGGAACTTATTCGTGGTCACCTGGGGGTGAAACTACTGCCTCTATATCTGTATCACCAGGATCAACCACAACATATTCGGTCAACTACTCTATTTCCGGATGTCCACTTGCTTCAGATGTAGCAATGGTAACGGTCAATCCTTCACCTGATAATACAGTTACTACCGGTCCTGCTTCTATAACATCAAATGAAACCTCAGCCGATGCATATCAATGGCTTGATTGTAACAATGGAAATAGTCCAATCAATGGTGAGGTATCATCAGTTTTCAACCCAATTATAGATGGTAGTTACGCCGTGCAGGTTACGATCGGATCATGCACTTCAATTTCTGATTGCATTGTATTTACGGTAGATGGATTAAATGAAGAACAATTAAATGATTTCAGCGTCTATCCTAACCCAGCAACGAATGAAGCGATCATAGAAATGAAGGATTACGCAAATAACTCCACAATCAATATCTATGACTATTCTGGACGGATTATTTTTCAGCAAGACTTTTCAGGAGATCAACTCCTGCTCAATGTGAAGAAACTTGAACAGGGTATCTATTTTGTTCATATCACAAACAGTGGAATTAAAAGACTTGAAATAGTTAAATAATTTCTTAGGTCACGGAATGTATTATTTTTGCAATCCGTGAAATTAAGGTTACTGTATATTCTATTGTTCATTCTTCCGATTTTATCCTATTCCCAGGAGAAGTCGATTGACGCTAAACGATGCTCTGAAAAGATCACCATCGATGGACAATTTAATGAAGAGAGCTGGAAAGATGTCCAAACAGCGACAGACTTTGTTCAATTGAGTCCTCAACCAGGAGCCCCATCAACCCATAATACGGAAGTTAAAATCATGTACGATGATCATTCATTGTACTTAGGAGTTATTTGCTACGATGACCCCCAGCATATTTCCAGAATATTATGTCAAAGAGATGACTTCAATGCCAATATTGACAATTTCACAGTTCTTATTGACACCTACAATGATGATCAGAACGGATTTGCGTTCGGCGTTAGCAGCATGGGGGTTCAAATGGACTCTAAAATGTATATCGAAGACGAAGCTGTAGAAGTCAACATGGTTTGGAACAGCATGGTAACGATAACTGAAAAAGGATGGCAAATCGAATTTGAGATCCCGTATTCAGCTTTTCGTTTTCCGAAAGTCGAAATCCAGAATTGGGGAATTAATTTCTACAGACATGTGAGTCGACTAAGGGAAGAAACAACCTGGTCCCCTGTTAAGCCTGATTTTGGAAATATCGTTGCCCAATGTGGATCATTGAAAGGTGTACAGGGAATCTCACCCCCACTGAGGCTCGCTTTCATGCCATATGTATCCTCTTATGCAGATCATTACAGGAATAATGATCCTAACGTAAAAGACTGGAATTTCTCATTTAATGGAGGAATGGACATCAAATATGGGATCAATGAAGCGTTTACACTTGACATGACCTTAGTGCCAGATTTTGGTCAGGTTGTTTTTGACAACCAGGTCCTAAACTTAAGTCCATTCGAAATTCAGTTTAACGAAAACCGACAGTTCTTCACTGAAGGTACTGAGCTGTTCAATAAAAGTGGACTATTCTATAGCCGTAGAATTGGAATACAACCTTCCTATTCTGTTCTTTCGACATTATTGAATGAGAACGAAATGCTCGATAACGTTCCTGGATCGACACGCTTATACAATGCTTCTAAACTTTCAGGTAGAACCAAAGCTGGTACAGGAATAGGAATTTTCAATGCCATTACTGCCGAGCAATATGCAACAGCCATAAATCTCGATACCGATGAAAGACGAGATGTGTTAGTCTCACCGCTGACCAATTATAATGTTTTGGTACTGGATCAAAATCTAAAGAACAACAGCTCGGTTACATTGACCAATACAAATGTTCTGAGAGACGGGTCTTTTTACGATGCTAATGTCACAGGTATCGATTTCAAGTTAAATACCAAAGACAACAGTTATTTCGTAAAAGGATGGTCTGCACTTACAGCTAAATTCGGGAATACTGTCAACAGCGGTTATAATGCCGGAATAAATATCGGTAAGCAAAAAGGAAACCTCGTTTACAATCTATCTTACAACGAAGAATCAGACCGTTTCGATATCAATGACCTCGGTTTCAATGCTGTAAACAATAAACGAAACAGCAACGCACAGATATCTTACAGAACATTTAAACCTTTCTGGCGCATCAACAAGTCTGGTACTACATTAAATGTCTATTATAATCGACTTTATTCGCCAGATGTTTATACTGCATCTGGTGCTTCATTGAATTTCTTCAATAATTCAACGAGATTTCATGCTTCAGGAGGTCAAATAGGAACCTCTTTTACACAGGAATACGATTATTTTGAACCAAGGAATTCAGGCTATTACTTTATCCGTCCGGGAGCCTATTGGGGCGGAATGTGGATCTCTTCAAATTACCAAAAGCGTTTTGCGCTCGATGCAAGACTAAATGCAAGTAAATATTACCAGAATGAGTGGTATGAAATGAATTACTCAATTTCTCCGAGGATTCGTATTTCACAACGCTTATTCTTGATCTATCAATGGTTCCAGGCCATTAATGTAAATGAACGAGGGTATGCAGTACCTTTCGGAACACCTGTATATCATACTGGCAATATTGTTTTCGGAGAGCGAAATCGTAACGTTGTCGAAAACACGATCAATTTGAGGTATACACTCACAAATCGCATGGGTATGACCTTCCGACTTAGACATTATAGATCATCTCTCAGTTATTTCTCGTTTTTTGACCTATTATCAAACGGCCAACTGGCATCAAATTCAATGGATGGGTTGGATGCCAATGGTGAAAATGTGTACAACACCAACTACAATGCTTTCACTATCGATTTTGTCTATCGTTGGGTATTCCTTCCCGGTAGTGAAATCAATCTTGTTTGGAAGAACTCCATATTTTCAAGTGACAAGAACATTGAAGACAGCTACCTTAACAATTTTAATCAATTGTTTGATTACAACGCAGTCAACAGCCTTTCTCTTAAAGTCCTATATTGGCTTGATTATCAGTCACTGAAAAAAAGGAAGTAATCCCTGAATACTGACCTAAGTCATTTTATCCGGCTTTAAGTCTTCCTACCTTAGTAAAAACTTAAAGTCATGTCAAAAGAAGATAACATACATTTTGTAGATCAGGTTGTTGCTGGTCTTAGAACAGCTGCAGATGAACTTGAAAAGCTGCAATTACAGGTTGCACTTGGTAAGATGGAAGCATTAGACGCTTTCGAAGAAATGAAGAAGACCTATCGTTCGATTAATCATGAGGTTCAATTGAAGTTCATTTCGGGAAAAGAAACGTATGAAGACATCAAGCAATATATCGATGAATTACAAGTTCAATTTGAGCTGGGAAAGGCGGACACCGTTGATGCCTTTAATGATCAGAAGAAACGCATCCTGGAAAAACTAAATTCACTGGAAACAAAGATTCGTACAAACCCTACATTGAATAGTGCATATGCATATTTAATCGAGTTGATTGAAAAGATAAAAGCTAAACTAGAAATCATTAGTAAACAATTGGAGCCTATGACTTCAAAAGTTGGTGACGCTGTTAAAAGTGGTTATGAAAGCGGAAAGGAATATACTTCCAAAGTGATCAATGACCTTAAGAACAGATGGGAAGGGGTGGACGACTTGCCTAGCAAAGCTTCTGTTTTTAAGGAGGAAATGGGAATGGCTTTCGATCACTTTAAAAAAGCATTTGTTCAATCATAATAATCAAAGAACGACAATAAAAAAGCCATCAATTGAGGGCTTTTTTATGATTAGCTTTTCCATCCTTTCCAGTCATCATGATCGCCTTTAAAGATATCTCTCAATACTCCTAAAGCAACTAAAGTCGCAACTCCAAGACAAACCCATCCAAAAGAAGAAATTCCTTTCCATAGCGGATGAACCTCATGAATAATGAACTGTGCGGCTCCTATGATCAAAGCTGCCACAACTACTGCTGCAGAAACCTGTTTCGTAATTCTGTTTAAGGTATGCACCATTGGATCAACTCCTTTGTGTGTCAAATTCACATCTACCCTACCGGTATTGATCTTTCTGACCGCATTTTTAAGGTCAAGAGGGAAATCCTCCATATAGGCTGCAAATTCATACAACCCATTAAAGATCCGTTTACCAAGTTTTAATGGATTTAGTTTCTTTCCAATAGCTGTAACCAAGTAAGGTTTTGCCAGATCGAGTAATTCCAGTTCTGGATCAAGTTTGTGGATCACTCCTTCAACCGTCACCATTGATCTTGCCAACAAAAAGAAATGCGGAGGTACCTTCAGATCATGATTAACAATGATGTTTTTCAATTCAAGCAGAACGGTACTCATTTCATTCTCATGCAAACTCGACACACTATAACTTTGAGCAAACTCATTCAAAGCATATTCTAGCGCTCGTACGTCTTTAATTGCAGCTTGCGAACTCATTTGCTGCAACACTCTTATGATCTTTCGTACATCCTCATCTCTGACAGCAAGGAATAATTGTCCCAGCATTTCGATGTCCTTCTCCATCATGCTTCCCATCATCCCAAAATCAAGGAAACAGAGATGTCCATTCGGAAGTACCAGAATATTTCCGGGGTGAGGATCTGCATGGAAGAACCCATAGGAGAACACCTGTTTGATATACGTAACAGCTAATTTTTTAGCAATATCAGTACAGTCATATCCTTTGGCTTGTAACAATGTCACATCTGCAACCTTAATTCCGGATATAAACTCCATGGTCAATACCTTTCCGGTTGTAAAGGACTTATACACCATCGGCACATGGGTTGTCCGGTCACTTGGATCTTTTTCAATTTTGTGCGCAAAACGCTGAAGGTTCACAGACTCATTGATAAAATCGAGCTCCTTCATGATGCTCTCTTCAAAATTCTGCACCAGACCATGAGGATCAAAGCTTTTCAAAGAGGGAATTCTCTTTTCAAAGATATCTGCAAGCGTGTACATCACTTGAATATCTTCAATGATCATCTCACGTATCCCAGGTCGTTGAATCTTTACTGCCACCTTTTCTCCTGTCTTCAACGTCGCTTTATGCACTTGTGCCATCGAAGCAGAGGCAAATGGTTCAGGCTCGAACCAAGCGAATAGATCGTCAACTGATTTTTTTAATTCGGTTTCGACTACCTCACGAGCAACACTACCGGGAAGCGGAGTCACATTATCTTGAAGCTTTGTCAATTCTTCAATGAGATCCGCCGGTACCAGATCAGGTCGATTACTTAGGATTTGACCAAATTTCACGAAGGTCGGTCCTAATTCCTCACATACCAGACGCATCTTTTCCCACTTCGAATGAATGGCAGCGTGCTTCTTGGTTGTTTTAGGTATTAACCTCCTGATGATAGAAAACCTTTTTGTTTCAACCATATAGGAAACAAGGTCCTCAAATCCGTATTTAACAAAAACACGAAGGATCTGATTGTAACGTGCAAAAGAACGATACTTCTTTTTTATCCCATCAAATAAACCCATCGTTTACCCCTTGTTTTCAAGGTGATTAATCCTTGCCTCTGCCAGGGCAAGATCCTTACTCAACTGACTGATTTTCTCTTCGAGCTCCTTTATCTTATCTGTATGCGTTATGTTCACTTTCTCGTAAAAATCAGCAACAACTTCACCTATTTTGTGCTCAAGCTCTTCCTTTGCCTGAATCATTTTCAGGACTAACTTATCTACAAATTCAATCTCGTTCCCATCCTCATCATAGGATTTCTCTTTAATGAATTCATTGATCTTGTCTTTTCCGTCTTCCGTAAAGTCTTTCAACTTTTCCATTAACTGAGTATCCTTAGACAAGGTGTAAAGATTCGCAGATAAAGTGACCAGTTCTAAAAATGTTTTCGCTTTCATGTATCTAAGATAGTGAGGTAAATTTAATATATTTGCCTGTACTAAAAAATGACTAAGATCACCTATCGGGATCTGGACTAAAATCGTAAAAATGGATTTGCAGGCAAAAGTTTCTTCTATAATGACCACAGAAGTAGAATGTGTTAATCCAGATCAACGCTTGGTTGACCTAAAGCATATTTACGAGAAAAGGTCATTTCATCACCATGTTCCAGTTATTGAAAACTCCAAAATTGTCGGTATGGTTAGTCTCATTGATTTTATGAGGGCTATTTCTTACGCAACGTTGGATGACAATGAAAAGGTATACCAAACCATGAAAGTTTCAGATATCATGTCCGGACAACCTGTTACTCTTGACGAAAGCGCGACACTTCGAGAAGTTGCTGAGTTGTTGTCAAGTGGAGATTTCAGTTCAGTAGTGATCACAAGAAATGACCAACTTGCTGGAATTGTGACCGATACTGATCTTATCAGACTTATGTTGAAATAAGTCCATCGATTCAATTTTATTTCATTTTTGTTTTTACATTTGGCCAACCACTATTTGGAAAGCTTAATGTTACTCCGCGAAATTGATCACCCTAAGGTAGACATTTACCTTTATGATGATGGATATATTCATGTTCATTTCAAGGATAACACTGTGATCGATGTTCAATTGCAAGACGAATTACTAAACATTTACCTTGAACTTACGGAAGGAAAACTTTATCGGTTCCTTTTTACGGGAGGGGAGTTTGTGAGTATCACGAAAGAAGCACGATATCATGCTAATGAAATTGAAGATATTTCTCCATTGGGTGCGTCAGCAATTGTACTCTCCAACTTGGCCCACAAAATTATCGCTGATTTCTACTACAGGATCAACAAACCAAAAAGACCATACAAAGTCTTCTGGTCGAAAGAGAAAGCTGTGAAATGGCTTTTGGATTCTGACTTTGGTTTCTAAAACTGACAATGATCAGTTTTTATTCGCTGCGAAGAGGATAGTTTTGTCCTCAAAAAAAGATGAGCTGGAAAAAACTGAATCATGATGAGATCAAAGAAATTGTATTCTCTTCCTTAAAAGGTAACATTAGTTATAGTGAGAAGAATCTCTTAGGTGTTCCTGCTTCTTATCTGGACGAAAAAGTTTTCCCAAAAGACAACGCTCTTTTGAAAGATGCACCATTTCTCAGTACAATGGTCGAAAACCCGAATCACATTGGATGCCATACATTTGGTTCTTCGGAGAGCTTCTTTTCCGGTACCCACAAAATCGAACAAGAGCTCATTGAGATCTGCGCTGTAGATATTTTTAAATCGAAAGAAAATTCAATTGATGGTTATGTTGCTTCAGGAGGAACTGAAGCTAATATCGAAGCGATCTGGATCTATCGCAATTACTTCATGTATGAATTCAATGCGAAACCTGAAGAAATTCTGCTCGTTTGTTCAGCTGACAGCCATTATTCTATGGCAAAAGCGGCCAATCTTCTCAACATTCCACTCCTAAAAGCAGAAGTTGATCAATTCTCAAGAAAGATCGATTCTGAGCAACTTAAAAAGTCCCTAGTCGACAAGAAAGAGAATGGAACCAAGTATATCATTGCGGTTGCGAATATGATGACTACCATGTTCGGTTCGGTAGATGATCCATCTGATTACACAGATATATTCAAAGCATTGGATCTTCCATTTAAACTACACATCGATGGCGCTTATGGAGGATTTTATTATCCTTTTTCGAATAAGGAAAGCAACCTCAACTTTGATAATTCGGATATTACTTCAATAACGATCGATGCTCATAAAATGGCTCAAGCACCATACGGAACAGGGATCTTTCTTATCCGCAAAGACTGGATGAAATATGCCCAAACCAAGGAAGCTTCTTACGTAGAAGGTGAAGATTGCACGTTAATAGGAAGTCGAAGCGGAGCAAACGCTGTAAGTGTGTGGATGATTCTTTCTAAATACGGCCCATATGGATGGATGGAAAAGATCTTTGTTTTACAAAAAAGAACGGATTGGTTATGCGAACAATTGCGATCAAGAGATATCGTATTTTTTAGAGACAAACATTCTAACATCGTCACCATTGATTCTAAATCAGTTGATCATAAAATTGCAGAGCATTATCATCTGGTTCCAGACAATCATAATGATCCAAAATGGTTCAAGATCGTTGTTATGGATCACGTTTCGATCGATAAGCTCATGGAATTCTTAACAGCAATAGACGAAAAAAGGGACTAAGTCCCTTTTTTTTATTCGATCTTGATAAGACCTCCCTTTTCTTGTTCTTTTCCTTTTTTCTTCTTGGACTTCTTTCCAGGAATATGATCTTCACTTGTTCCTCCTCCAGGAGGGCCACCAAAGGCATAAGTCTCTGTACCCTGTTCATCGTACTTGTACTCTTCGATCATCTCACCCTTCTTGTAATAAGCTCTTCTCTTTAACTTATCATCAGGCCATCTTTCTTCAAACCATCCTTCAGGAATACCCTTTTTGTAATTCTCCATGGTCTGAACATATCCTTGATAATAGAATGTTTTGAATTCTCCATCCTTAACGTCCATATTCCAGTGCTCTGTCTTTAGAAGAGTTCCATCATCATAATAATATTTGCACTCTCCATGCTTTTTCCCTTGCTTGTAATTGATTTCATCGAGAAGTATTCCTTCTATTGTGTAATGCTTGAAAACACCTTCCATCAATCCATTCACATAATTGATCTCTTTTTCGATACGTGACTTGGAATAATACAATTTCTTAGTTCCGTGTAGTAAACCATTATTGTAAAACTCAATTCTGGAAGTATCTCCGGTCCTTGTCAACCAGATCTGCTTTCCATGTTGTTGACCGTAGCTATAATTCATTTCCCAGGCGATCACTTGAGTACTATCAAAATAAAATACCCATTGACCGTTCTCTTCTCCTTGAAAATGGTTCCTAACCACCTGAGGACATCCAGATTTATAGTACGTTGTATCTACACCATGTTCCTTTCCATTCACGAAAGTGACTCTTCTTTCCAACAGACCATTCATGTGGCAGGTTTCACAGGTCCCTGAAAAAGGCATCCCCATGTTTCCACTTAGTACCAATTTGGTATCTTCGTCATACGTCAACTTTTCATTACAATCTACTACCCCTGCTAGTTTGCCACATTCCCATTCAGCAAATCGCTTGCCTGCGTTTGATGTGCCCTTATCGTAACAGTTTTTCTTTTTGATCTCGGGGATCTGAGCTGTCGCCAGATTTGAGATCAGAACTATTGCAGAAAGTATGATCCAGTTTAGATTCTTCATATCATTTCAATTTTTCAAGTGACAATTTCATTTGTTCCGGAACCTCAATGCTTTGTTGAGTTTTGCCATTGTAAGACACCATCACGGACTTTCCACGCGCAAAAACAGTTCCATTTACAACAAGTTCATAGGATAAGGTAAAACTCTTAGTTCCAATATGCTCAGTTTTCATCGTGATCTCCGGAACCATATGCAGTAAAACAGGCTTTATATACTCGACCTCATTTTTTGCCAATACCACTCCATGTGTAGCCCAGTCCCAATCGGTCCCGAGTAATTCTTTGAAATAATGCACTCTGGCCATTTCAAAATAGCTCAGGTAGATATTATTGTTGACGTGACCCAGAACATCCAGATCAGCAAATCTTACTTGTATTCTTGCTGGAGAGATCATTTTCTATCTAAACGTTCAAAAACAGAATTATTACTAATGAATTCGGGAACAATTTCTTTCATTTTACTTACGATCTCATCATTCTTTTGTTGATCGAACAAGCTAATAAGGTCATTGATCTTCTTCACCTGCTCCTCTTCTTCCTCTCTTACTTTCGCTCTTAAGATCTGAGGATGATGTGTCGGCACTGTGTTCTCTTCGGCTGCCAGAAGCTCTTCATATAATTTTTCACCAGGTCTTAGCCCCGTGATCTTGATCTCAATATCCTTGCCTAATTCCAAACCACTTAACTGGATCATCTTCTTTGCCAAATCAATGATCTTTACTGAATCACCCATATCAAAAACAAAGATCTCTCCTCCTTCTCCCATTGTACCTGCCTCCAGAACCAGTTGACAGGCTTCAGGAATTGTCATAAAGAACCTTGTTACATTCGGATCTGTTACAGTCAAAGGCCCTCCTTGTTCAATCTGACGTTTGAAAAGAGGAATTACCGATCCATTCGAACCCAAAACATTTCCAAAACGCGTCGTAACGAATTTCGTTTGACCAGAACCGTTCATTTTCTGAGCATAGATCTCTGCAATTCTTTTACTCGCACCCATGACATTCGTCGGATTCACCGCCTTGTCCGTAGAGATCATGACAAACTTCTCAACGTTGCTTTGAATTGAAAGATCAACCAGATTCCTTGTCCCTTTCACATTCGTCAAGACAGCCTCTGAAGGATTCTCTTCCATTAATGGAACATGTTTGTAGGCTGCAGCATGAAACACAAACTGAGGTTGGTAATACTCAAACAAACGCTTCATTCGCTGAGAGCTTCTGATATCACCAATGATCACTTCAAAATCAAGTTCCGGAAATTCAGTTCTCAATTCATTCTGAAGATCATAAAGTGGAGATTCCGCCTGATCCAGTAACAACAACTTCCCAGGCTCAAATCGGGAGATCTGTCTTACCAAACCTGAACCAATGGAACCAGCAGCTCCCGTAACAAGTATAGTTTTTCCTTTCAATTCAGAAGCGATCTTATATTCATCCAATTGAATTGGTTTTCTTCCCAAAAGATCTTCGATCCTGATCTTTGAGATCTGCTTCGTTGAGAACTCACCGTTAATCCAACTTTTCGGACTGGGAACCTTCTGAACTTTAAGACCATTCGCTAAACAGATCTCAACTACTCTTTTTCTATTTTCTTCGTCAGGCTCCTGGATCGCAATGATCACCGTATTCACATTTTCATCACGGATCAGATCCTGAAGCTTGGAGGTATGAAATACTTTTTTTCCTTCCAACAAATTACCGCTCATTTTCTTGTTGTCATCCAGAAAACCAACGATATTGTAATTGATCCTCCGATCCTTCTCAATCGTTCTTTTGGTGATCAATCCGGAGATACCTGCCCCATAGATCAATACATTCTCAGAGTCCAAACCTGTTTTGATCGAATCAAGGTAAAGTGCTTTTACCAGGAATCTGGATCCACTCATCAGCATGAACGTGAATACGAATTCCATGATCAATACTGAAGTTGGAAGAAGATAGAATCCATCGAAGAAAAATCTTCGAACAATTCCTAATCCAAGATAGACCAAAGAAGTTGTAAATACAGCGAAGAAAATCCTTTTTAGGTCGGCAATACTTGTGTGACGAACAAGTCCCTTATGGATCTTGAAAAGATAAAAGACGATCGCCTTTACCGCAAAAAAGAAGATGATAGAGCCCGAAAGTCGTTCCCATTCCAGTTCTATGACTTCCTTATTTGCTTTGAGGTCAAATCGAATTAAATACGCAAAGCCCAATGCAAATAATCCAATTAACTGATCAATGATCATGATTACCCATCGAGGTGTATTGGATCGTAACTGAAACATAGACAAATTTAAACAATTCAACCGTGAAAGGCTATCCTTTCATCATTTTCGCCATCTTGTGAGCGACTTTATACCAAGCAGGAGAATTATTCCAATTCAACATCGAGTAATGAATATCTTTCCCTCCAAGATTTAGATTAAAGTTTCTTACCCCCTGCACTCGAGACCCTCCAAAATCAAAAACTTTCCCTTTTGACATTGTTTCCTGGATCTCTAGATGCATTGCATAATACATTGCACCCTCTTTTTTTGCTTGTTGCTCGAAACCTCCTTTCAGGTAAATCACTCTGTCGTTGTATTCGATAAAAAATAATCCTCCCTTGAATTTGTGTTGGGTATCATAAACCGACTTAACAAGCAAAACACCTTTATCGTCCATCGCTTTTACCAATTCTTTTAATGCCGAAAGTGATCCAGATCCTATCGATTTTACTTTTTTGGGCAATTCGACTTCAATTGTTTTCAGTATGGAATCAATGTCTTTTCCGACATGTATTGAATATCCGCATTTTTCAGCTTTTTTGATCATTCTCTTCGCCTGAGTATTTAGCTCAGGCGTAGGATCATACTCCTGATAAATCAAATCACCATTTCCTCTAATCGCAATACTGGCCATTGGAAACCATTCGGACAATACTTTTTCCAGATCTTTTGGACAATTGATCCCCAACCATTCGGTTGTTCGCGAAAAGATCGGCGTATATAACTTCTTCTTATTTAACCGCACAACATATGGTAATGCAATGCCTGAAGTGTACTCTTCATTAACGTAGATGCACCAATTCTCTGCGACAGCATCAAGATAACAGGAACAATTGAACACCAAACCGTTTTCACGATCAACCAGCTGATCCCATTTCACTACATCGATATCTGCCCGCTCAATTATTTTCATTCTCTTCTGAAAAGGTAACGAATTGATGCTTTTCATGATGCAACCTCATGAATTCATCCATCTTCTTCAATGAGTAACGCGTAAAACTTTTAGGATGGCCAATGATCACCATGTTTTTCCTACCCCTTCGCTCCATTTGCACTAAGGTTGAGTCCAGAACAGATGCATAATAGCCGTCACAACTAACATGATTCCAGGTAAAACCCGTTAAAACACTCTTTTTCCTACCCGGCTGTGGAATAAAATTTCCATCTCCAAGCATCTTATGGTCAGTTGGATTCAATCTACCAAGGATGTACAATCTCCAATAAAACAATGGACTATACTTTTTCGAAGAGATTGGAAATTCCCTAAAATCTCCAGGTTCTTCAACGCAAACATCTGAGTTGAAACGATATTCATCTTTGTCGGGAGCCTTTCTAAAGTCAAAAGAATACTCCCCAGCTTCAAAATGCGCCCCCGGAAAAACACTACTGTCTTTTCTGACTCCAACCTTGAATAAGGCCTCCCGAATGTGATCAAATGGTTGAATGCACCACCCTCCTGCTCTAAATGTATCAGCGATCGAGCCTCGGACAGAATTCAATAGATTAGCATATTTCTCAATGATCTCAGCAGCTTTTTCCTTTGGGAAATCAGATAACTTATACCTCCCTTCTACTTTCAGCTGCCACTTCCCATTTTCAAATATAGCGTCCTCCCAATGCGGATGAATGTGCAACTGCACATCATGACCTTTGCTTTTGATCACATTCAAATGTTCTACAACAAGCTCATAATCCTTCTTCAAGGCGGGGTGATCGTTCTGTAATTCCTGTAAACGCGAAAGGTATCCTATGTCTACAAAAAACACTGCCTTAACACCATATTTATCTGCCATTTCCAGAAACTGATTGGTTGGCTCGATCAGACACTTTAGAACCGTACCTGTGTTACTGCCAAAAAACAGCTCATAATCAAATGTGAGATAAATATTCATTCTTGACGAAGTTACTTAAAGAACGTCAATCAGGGACATTTTGTATACTTGTAAAAAGCAACTATGGAGATCGAACGCAAATTTTTGGTCAAGTCGGATATCTGGGAAAAGTTTGAAAAACCGATTCCAAAGTCGATCAAACAAGCATATCTCAGCAATAACGAAAAACGAACAATTCGCGTTCGCACTAAAGGTGATAAGGGATTTCTGACGATCAAAGGAGAGACCATTGGAATCACACGTAAAGAATTTGAATATGAAATCCCTTATTCAGATGCCATTGATCTGATCGCAAATTTTAGTGAAAAAGTGATTTCAAAACAGAGATATGAAGTTCCTTTTGGAAATCATATCTGGGAAGTTGATGTTTTTGATGGAAAGCTCGACGGATTGATCGTTGCTGAGATCGAATTAAAAGATGAAAATGAACCTTTTCTAAAACCGGATTGGGTAGATATTGAAGTAAGTCATGACCCTCAATACTACAACTCCAATTTGATCATGAAATGCTGATCATCTAGGATCCTTCCAGATCAACTTCTTTTCTACATTGTTTACAAAAGAAGGACAATCGCCTGAGCCAGCACCGGTGAATCCACCATCCGGCGCACAAACAACCTCACATTCCGAGTTGTAGAGATAATTGTATTGATCACAACAACCTGAAGTGAAATAATAAAAGATCTGATTCCCACTCTTCCATTCCCAGACTTCTGCAGGAGGATTTTGAACCTCATCGTTTTTTATTTCAACGATCTTGTCCTTAATACAAGGTGGAACTGAATTTAGTGTGTCCTTACTGCAAGAGCTTATCAAAACAGCTAGTAAGAACAACGGAAATAGATGAGCAGCTTTCATTTTGGAACGATTAGTAGGTTTAAGATATAACCCAAAAAAATCACAATTATTATATCTCTTCGGAATGGATCGTCGTACTAAGCGTGTCAAAAACTGTACTCCCAAGGTCTATTTCAAACCAGCTTAAAAAAGCATCCATCGTAATCTCTGGCCAAAGATCTTCTTCTTCACTGATCATTAGAAGTTCAGTCTTAAAGATCTTTTTGAAATTCTTTTCAAGTAGCGGTTCAACCTCAAAAAAGTCTTCTTCGATCAAATAAACGTTTGGTTCTGCTTCCTCAGGTCCATTCAATTTAAAATCGTCCTCAAGGTGCTGGTTCGCCCAATCAATAAAGATCTGTGTTGGTTTCACCAATAGATATCCTCTGTTTATTATTTTCATAGTTAATCAGTTAATGAATAAAACTGTTCTTTTTTAAATCCATTCGGAATACCATACATTAACCATTCCGAGACTCGTCCTTTTTTTTGGTCGATAACATAATCCCATTCATGGATCCCTTTTTCAGAAATAAAATAATTGACCCACTTTTTTTTGTCAATTGGTGTTGAACTGCTGATGTAAACGATCATTGTATCATTCACCAAAGTCAACATGTGATGTTTTTGAAACTTTGCTTTTTCCAGCAATCTGATTGACCTGCAATCATTACCAAAACAATCTAACCAGTTGTAAAAGGCATTGGCCGTTTTAATCGAATCCGTATAATTCCAGACCCCTAACATCACACTATCCATTTCTCCGATTAAAGTAATGTTCTTAACACCAACAGGAGAAAATCGATCCAGGATCATTCGGTAGTTTCTAAGTTCAGCCTTTTGTATCCCCAGCGTTAATGAATCAGAAAGACTGAGATTGAAAAGTTGATCCTGGTCATCACGTTCATTGTCTTTTGGTTTTCCGGAATCTTGATCCATTGCTGCATCCGGCATGATCTCGTTAAGGTCAATGGCAGCATTCTTCTTTTCTTCTCCACAAGAAAAAAGTATAATCAAACATATGGGAATGCACCAACGCATTTACACCTTCAATTTTCTTAAAGCATCACAAAGTGCATCGATCATATCTGAGGACACATCCAGATGTGTTACCATCCTCAACATCCCCTCCCCAAAAGCCATAATATGGATATCCATTTCCTTCAGCGCTGAAATGATCTGATCCCTTTTCCCTGATTCCACTAGATGTGCAACAACGATATTGGTTTGCACCGGTACGACTTCTTTAACCCAGGTAAGTTCCTTTAATGTACTTTCGATCTGTTTTGCATGGTCATGATCCACTTTTAAGCGATCTACATTGTTCTTAAGTGCAAAAAGTCCTCCAGCAGCGATGATCCCTGCCTGACGCATTCCACCTCCAAAAACCTTTCTCACTCTTCTCGATCTTGCAATGAATTCCTTTGTTCCGATCAAGACAGATCCAACAGGAGCACCAAGACCTTTTGATAAACAAAGGGAAATTGAATCAAATTCAGCTGCATATTTTTTGGGATCGATCCCTGTTTCTACAAGCGCATTCATCAATCTTGCACCGTCGAGATGAAGTGGTAATCCATTTTCTTTACAAAAGGCACTGATCCTTTTTATTTCCTCAAAATCATAGATAGCACCACCACCTCGATTCGCTGTGTCTTCAAGACTAACAAGCTGAGTCAAGGGAAAATGAACATCTTCCCTTGGATTGATCCATTTAGAGATCTGATCTACAGATAATCTTCCTCTATCGCCTTGTAACAACCGAACAGATGCTCCGGAGTTTTTAGCGATTCCTCCACCTTCATATTTATAGATATGACTTTCCTCGTGACAGATTACTTCTCCACCAGGAGTTACGTGTACATTGATCGCTATTTGGTTGGTCTGTGTTCCGGAGGAACAAAAAAGAGCAGCTTCCATTCCAAACATCTCTGCCGCAAATTCCTGCAGTTCATTGATCGTAGGGTCCTCTCCAAATACATCGTCTCCTACTTTAGCAGAAAACATCGCATCCATCATCTCAGCTGTAGGTCGTGTCACCGTATCACTCCTCAGGTCAATTCTCATTTCAAAAATTTTTATGTGAAATTAAAACTTTTAGGCAATGCCTATTGAATACTATTATCAGATTGTTGCACACCAAATTGACTAAGAATATGGCTAAATACTTCACTAACGTTTGCTTTAATGGTTGTACTCACTCGAGTTCTTGGATGAACAAAATGCAATTCAGAAGCGTGCAACATCATTTCTTTCAACCCTAATGATTCAAGAAGCAATTTGTTCTGTTTGTTACAACCATGCGGTCTGTCGCCTATTATAGGATGAAAAACATGTGCCATATGTCTTCTGATCTGATGCATTCTTCCTGACTCGGGAGTCACTTCGATCAAAGAGTATCTTGAAGTAGCATG
>SBFR01000205.1 GCA_006227105.1 Bacteroidota bacterium | reverse complement strand
TCAGCCATCATGGTCCCAGGAACAAGCATGGCTTCCGCTCCTTTTTTAACCCTCAAAACGGCATTGTATACATCTTTTTGACGAGGAGTAAATTTTCCGTTAACCGGTAAACATCTCGTTAGATCAGAGGCATAATTCGCATACTCCGCTCCAACATCAAGTAGGATCACATCGCCATCCAAACACTGTTTATTGTTCTCTATGTAATGCAAAACACAAGCATTCTTGCCCGAAGCAACAATCGGTGTATAGGCAAACCCTTTTGAACGATTGATCAGGAATTCATGAGCAAGTTCAGCTTCGATCTCGTATTCCCAAACTCCTGGCTTAATGAATTTCAATAGTCTTCTGACACCCGCTTCGGTGATCTTACATGCTTTTTGCATCAATTCAAGCTCGATGGCTTCTTTCACCGATCTTATCTTGTGCATGATAGGTGCGCTTTTATGAACCTGATGCGAAGGATAATCAACTTTTACTTTTTTAATAAATCGATCTTCTCTCGTCTCAACCTCAGTAGACGCCCTTAAATGTTCATTTGTATTCAGGTAGATCCCTTCAGCTTCGGCCATCATTTGTTTAAAGATCACCGGAAATTGCTCCAACCAATATACCGTCTTAATTCCCGAGACCTCAAATGCCGCCTGCTTAGTTAATTTCTCGCCTTCCCACACCGCAATCAGATCGCTTGTCTCTTTCAAGAACAAAACTTCTTTGTGTGCATTATTCTTTGAATCTGGAAATAATACTAGAATCGATTCTTCCTGGTCAACGCCAGATAGATAAAGGATGTCTCTATGCTGCTGAAATGGCATCGTACTATCAGCACTGATCGGAAAAATGTCGTTTGAATTGAACACCGCGAGTGTGTTTGCTTTCATTCTTTGAACGAACTTGCTTCTGTTCTTGATATAGAGTTGGTTGTCTATTCGATCGTATTTCATGTCTGATTATTTGCTTCGAAAATACGTAAAATCTGAAGTATTTAAGCCTGAATACAGCAAGGAATTGTAGATCGTAAATCATTTACGTTCTTCTACTGCAACTTTGATCCTGTAAACGGTAAAAAATAAAAGATATGAAAACAGTTAGCATCCAATCGATCGAGTTTTATGCAGGTAGCCAAGAATTGACATTGCGTTCTCTGGTCGTGCAAAATAATCTGACATATGATTCGCTAATACGACTAAAATCAAGCGTTTTCAACAAAATATTAAACACACTTCAGAAGTTAAATCCTGATTTGGATATTTACTCTTTTTTAAATGTGGAGGACCATCCTAATGGAGACATCTTTTATAAGTTGACTACCGATCAGATCCACAATACAATGCCCTTCGACTTCGTTGAAGAAAGTAAAGATTATAAATTGATCCGAGCTTAGTACTTAAAAGGCAACTGTTTTGCTTTTTTTTCGTATTTTAGCTGTAACATTTTCAGCCTGTAACTTGTTAAAGGCTAATACGGCTAAATTGCAAAACTATGAACAAGCTTAAATTCAGTATCGCTGCACTTCTTTTTGGAGGTCTTGCATTGACATCATGTATTGAACACGAAGTAATTCCTGCACCCACTCCAACTGTTGATCTAAAATGCAGTTTTGATGGTGTTGTGAACGGTACAGATGTACACCTTATGCAGTATATTGACGGATATGACTGTAATCCAACAAAAGCAAAATATATTTTACCAGCTCCACAATGGTCGACTGCCGTTTATTATTCAGAGATCTCTTCAGCAGCATCTCCGGTAAGTGTTAAGATCGGTATGGGAAGTATTGCTTGGGATGCATCTACAACCAGCGACCCTACACTTGCATTGTTCAATGACTTTTTTACAAGCAACCTAACTCCTAATTTTTCAAATATTGCTGTGAGCGGAATTGAAGTGAGCTATAGAGACGCTGCTGGTAGGATCTGGGTGAGCCACGAGAATAGTGTGAATGCTCAAAATGCTTCATTTACAGGAATTAGTCAGGAATCTGATGAAACTGGAGATTATTCAAAATTCACTTGCAACTTTAATTGTTACGTATATTACCAAGATCCTGGTACAATGCTTTGGGATTCAATACAGATCCAAAACGCGGCGTTTAAAGGCTGGTTTAAACGTTAATCTAAATACTTAAGAGCCGTTCCCAAAGAACGGCTTATTTTATTTGTGGCGTGAGCAGTCATTTGAAAATAGCGATCATAGGTGATTACAATTTTACCTATAATTCTCACCAGGCAACCAACCTGGCGATCGATCACTCAGGCCGTTTTCTTGAAACCGACATCAATTATTATTGGATCAAGATCAATGAAGCTGCACAATTAACCAAAGACCAACTTGAAGAATTTGATGGTGTCTGGTTTGCTCCCGGTCCCTTTACGAATCCATTTTTTGTACATGGTATTATCAGAACACTTACCAGATTGAGTGTTCCAACAATGATCACAGGAGAAGGATATCGATCGTTTATCGATGTACTTATAAATACTTACCAGCTGAATCCGAATGGAGAAAAGTTGATCTCTGATAATCTTGTCGATGGAAATTCGTTTGAAAGAATCATGATCACCCCTCATTCAAAGCAACTCATTCATCTGTATGAGAATCATAGCAATGTTGAGCTGACTTCTTCTCGATACTCATTGTATCCTCAATTGATTCAGATGTTAACAGAAGAATACGTTGATATTGAAGCCTATAATCAGTTCGAGGATCCTGAGATCATTACCTTGAAAAAACATGATTTCTTCTTAGTGTGCAGTTTTTGCCCACAGATCTCATCGACGCGGGAATTACCCCATCCTTTGATCTATACATTTATCAAAGCTTGTCAGCTTAAGCCCGCTCAGCACTAAAACAATTCATTTGATTCTGAATTCCTTTCAAACTCTTCATCAATGAGATGCGGACCATTTTCGGCACATTGAACTGCTAATTGATCACATCTTTCATTTTCAGGATGACCGTTATGCCCTTTCACCCATTCAAACGAGATATTAAATTTGGGGTGAAGCTTCAGATACCTTAACCAAAGGTCCTTGTTCTTTTTTCCTTTGAAATCCTTTTGTTTCCA
>SBFR01000184.1 GCA_006227105.1 Bacteroidota bacterium | reverse complement strand
ATGTATTGAAAAAACTGGAGTCTCTTTTCGAAGAATATGGTGAAGACAGATATCGTCCGAATCCATTATTAAAACGAATGGTGAAAGAAAAGAAGGGCTTTTTCTGATAAAGATTAAAAGGACGACCTGAGTCGTCCTTTTTTATTTCAATAACTCTTCGGCTTGCTTTGCATAAAACCCTTTTTCCTCTATGATCTCGTTAAGGATCTTTCTTGCTTTTGAAGGTTCTGTGTTCAGAAGACTTTTGGCGAGATACCATTTGGCTTCCTCTGAGAAATTGCCAAAATCCGAATCGATCAGTTTATCAAACAATTCAGCCGCTTTTGTGTAATTCTGTAGATTGTAATAACAGAGACCTCCGTAAAACAATGCGTTCACATCATTTGGATAAGCAGCAAGGATCGTTTCAAATCTTCCGAGTGCCTTTTTATTATTGCCATCAGCAAAAACGGACATTGTTTTTCTGAGGTAATCGATGTAAGGAATTTCCACATCTTTCCATACAGGCTCTTCTTCTGTCCTTGAATTATTTTCAAGATTTGCGGGTGTGCCTGAAAGATCCATCTGCTTTGTAGTTACAGTTGGTTTGGACCTGTATGCTCTATAATCAAGAACCTTTAGATCTTCAATATAAATTTCCTTTCCTGCCTTTACTTCTTTTACCAACTTTGGAGTCGGCGTTTCTGGAAGCTGAATAACATCAAGACCATCAGTTACTTCTTTTTTTTCTTTATTTTCTGCTAATTCCTTCTGATCATTGATCTGTTTGATCTCTTTAAATTCGGCGCTAATGTGTTTTGCCAATATTTGCTTTTTAACTGGCAACTCGGTCATTGTATCAATAATTTCGGGTAGGGCAATGTCGTTCTTTTCAAAAACCATGTTATTCTCCCCTTGAACTTCCTTTGAATCGATACTTTGAGAAGGAGTACTTGATTTACCATTAAAGAAATAAACGGCTGCAATTATAAGAATGACAGCATTAAGAGAGATAACATATGGTAGAAAGTTGAATTTTGGTTTGAATCGGAGGTCGGCATTTTTCATGATCGAAAAGTCCGTACCTGTTTCATTCCATCCTTCGAGTGCATCCTGATCAAAATCATCAAGCTCAACAAGGTTTTCACGGCTTGGATCTTGGATCAATTTCTCGAATTCCTTTCTTCCAACATTTTCTGCTATGTCAGATTTGTTTTTCATGGATCGCTTCCAGTTTCAGTTTTAAATTTCGTTTCCCGTTTTGTATTGCACTTTTCACCTGTTTCAGATCGATGCCCAATTGATCACTGATCTCCTGGTAGGATCTTTTCTTTAGGTAAAAGAGTTCAACACATATTTTTTGTTCTTGTTTTAGTGTTTGAATAGCCTCACCGAGATGAGCTATTAATTTTTCGGTCTCTTGTGGATCCTCATTCGATTCTTCTTCGCGCAACTGGATCAATTGAAGATCGGTATGAATGTGTTTCCCCGATTTCCTTAAATACATTAGGCATTCATTTGTCGACAGTCGATACAACCACGATTTAAAGTAATCGATCTGATGTTGTTTCAACTTTACGTAGAGTCCTTCAAAGATCTGCATCAGCATGTCTTCAGCAAGATCTTTGTCCTTTAAATATTTCAGGCAGGTACCCATTACCAGGTGACCATAACGTTCATACAAGACGCCAACGCAGTCATTGTCCGAAGTGTCCTTATATACAAGGATGAGCTCTTCGTCAGTTTTCTGTCTGTATTTTCTGATCTTGTTCCCGAACATTCTTACTATTGATGCAAATCCATTTTACTTTCCATAAAAGTAATTTAAAAACCCATTTTTCTTTCTAATTTTCAGATATGAAACGAATTGCATTGTTGACGTCAGGAGGGGATTCTCCGGGAATGAACGCTGGGATCAGAGCGGTTGTTAAATATTGCCTTTATTATGGAATAGAACCATTTGGAATTTATGATGGTTACCAAGGCATGATTGATGGTCGCGGAAAAATATTGACCTATGATGATGTGAACAATATCATTCAGTTCGGAGGCACTATTCTGGGGAGTGCCCGATGTGCGGATTTTAAAACAAAAGAAGGAAGAGCAAAAGCCATTTCATATTTGCGTTCCGAGGAAATTGAAGGGTTGATCGTTATTGGTGGTGACGGAACGTATACAGGAGCAAAGATCTTAGGGGAGGAGATGAATATACCGATCATAGGTATGCCGGGAACGATAGATAATGATCTATTCGGTACGGAATATACCATTGGTTTTGATACAGCTTTGAACACTGTAATTGACGCAGTGGATAAGATACGTGATACAGCCACCAGTCATCATCGCGTGTTTTTTGTGGAAGTGATGGGGCGTGATGCAGGGTTCATTGCTCTTTACGCTGCAATAGCTTCAGGTGCAGAATCAGTGTTGATCCCAGAAGAAATTACGGACATTGAAAAACTCGTTAACGATATTAAAACTCAAAATAAAGGTAAAAGAAGTACCATTATCATGGTTGCCGAGGGCGATGATGGAGGAGATGCTTTTGAAATCATGAACAAAGTGAAGCCCTATTTACCCGAATTTGATTTAAGACATTCGGTGCTTGGGCATATTCAGAGAGGAGGGAGTCCCTCTGCAGTAGATCGTATTAACGCGACAATGATGGGTGCTTATGCCGTAGACCTTTTAAAGGAGGGTAAATCACATCTTGCAATAGGTATAATTGGCAAGGATCTGGTCACCTGTCCGATTGTTGACGCTATTAAAGGTCATGGGCAGCCTAATCTTTCACATCTTCAGTTAATAGAAAAACTGCGCACGCGTTAATTTTTTCTTCTTCTGCAAGCATAAGTTTATCAGGCAGTTAGTTTGATTTGTCGAATTTTTTCAAAAAAAGTTTGTTGAAAAGGCTTGACAAAGTAAAAAGGCTGTGTATCTTTGCACCCCGCTTTCAACGGAGAGTGGATGAGAAGAGGGGGGGATTTGTGGGGTAGATGAAACTGTTTTAAGGAGTAATCGTAGGATATTTGAAAAAAAAGTTTTGCAGGGTGTTGCGTGAATAAAAAAAGTAATTACCTTTGCCCTCC
>SBFR01000233.1 GCA_006227105.1 Bacteroidota bacterium | reverse complement strand
ACTTCTTTTGAAAGTTCATTCATCATGATCTCCAAGGTAGCCTTTCCGTTTTCAAGTTTCAACACCTTCGCTTTGATCACTGGAGTGCCGATCGTTTCGAAAAACAACTTTGCGATCTTTCCATTTCTTTCTTCATTCTGTGTCTCAACAGAAGCAGTTTGGATGGAGAAAGACATCGACTTCACAAGGTCTTCCAGGTCATCTGAAGATTCTTTCCCTTCATAGGTGATCTCATTAAAAGTTCCTTTTACAGGCGCTTTTTCTGTGAATTTAAATGCTGTCCATTCCAGAACTGTGGATCCTGAATTATACTTGTAAAAGCATGCTTGCTCTTGAGCTGCCTCTTCCGTTTTGGCCTCATCTCCTCCACATGAAGTGAAGATCAAAGCAACAGATAAAATTCCCAGATATACGATCGATTTTTTCATAGTCAATTTTTTACGAATATAAAGAAAACGAATGGCCCGTTGTTATGTTCATAAACTATGTTAATTCTGAACGAAAAATGAACAAACATTCCCAGAACAGATTTGTACTGCCCATTAACTTTCTATTTTTGCACGAATGGATTACACCGTAGAGATCGAGTTTCAAAAAGTTAAGGACCACCTGGAAGCAAAATTCGGGGAAGGCATGGATATGCAAGCCATCCTTTTCCTGATCGGGGTGAATGAGCTTGGTCATGGTTACAAAGCCTTTACCAAACAGGAGAAAACGGAGTTGTTGCACATTGCTATTTGCACTCTTCTTGAACCTTACGGCTATTATACATACGAGGGGAATGACGAAGACAACTGGCCACACTTCAAACTGGAGAAAAAGTTACCTCCTTTGTCTCATCAGGAACAGCAATATTTACTCAAAGAAGCGATGATCGAATATTTTACGGTCAACGGCTATTACGAACCTCAAAAAGGGACCGAGTAAAAACCTATCTTTACACTCCAAATCTTGAAATTGAATGGAAATTCTTATTAAAGCAGCCCAATTGATCCTATCGTTATCGATCCTGGTAACCTTACACGAATTAGGGCATTTTATTCCAGCTCGCCTATTTAAAACCAGAGTAGAAAAATTCTATTTGTTCTTTAATCCCTGGTTTTCTGTTTTCAAAAAGAAAATTGGAGATACTGAATGGGGATTGGGTTGGATTCCACTAGGCGGGTATGTGAAAATTGCCGGAATGGTGGATGAATCCATGGATACGGAACAATTGAAACAACCTGCTCAACCTTGGGAATTCAGATCGAAGCCGGCATGGCAACGTCTGATCATTATGGTAGGTGGAGTTACGGTAAACTTATTACTGGGTCTGTTCATCTACATCATGGTAATGTTTGCTTATGGGGAGGAAAAGATCTACACCAAAGATCTAACCAGTGGATTATCGATCCATCCATATTTGAAGAAATACAATCTTGTCTCGGGAGATAACATTCTTAAAATTAATGGAGAAGAAGTTACTCATGTCAATGACATCAACAATGGCTTGCTGCTTCGTGGAGTAAGAAAGTTGGATGTCGTTCACTCCGATGGACAAAAAGAAGTGATCAATCTTCCGGAAGACGTAGATTACGAATTATTCCAGGCTGGTGCTTTTCCTGCGGTAAGCCTTCGTGTGAAAATGGTTGAGGTGGATTCCGTAATGGCAGAAACTCCGGCTGAAAAAGCAGGATTAATGAAAGGCGATGTGATCAAAGAGATCAATGGTCAACCGGTTACTTTCTTCGATGATATACAGCGTCAGTTGTATCTGTCAAAGAAAAAGAATGCAGAGATCGTGGTACTTCGTGAAGACAGTCTTGTATACCTTACTTCTAAAGTGGAAGAAAATGGTACAATTGGATTCGCTCCGAAAAAAGCAAAGTTCACGGACAAAGACAAGATCAAACATGTGTACTACGGATTTGGAGAAAGTATTGGAAAAGGTATCGATCGAGGTCTGACAACACTGAGTGATTATGTAGGCCAATTGAAGTTTCTCTTCACGAAGAAAGGGGCAAGTTCCATTGGAGGTTTTGCTACCATCGGTAATATGTTCCCACCAGTTTGGGACTGGCAGATCTTTTGGATGACGACAGCGTTTATTTCGATCGTTCTAGCTTTCATGAATATACTTCCGATTCCGGCATTGGATGGTGGACATGTTGTATTTCTACTGTATGAAATGATCACGGGTAAGGAAGCTCCTCAAAAGGTTCTGGAATATGCTCAGTATGTAGGATTTATCCTTCTTTTAGGATTGATCCTCTATGCGAATGGAAATGACATTGTTCGACTGATATTTGGTAGCTAACCATTCAGCATCAAATTACCTCGGAGAAATAATTTTACGACCATTTCTCATTATTCGAAGTTTTGGTCCTTTTTTTGACATAAATTGCGCTAAATACATTTAGAAATGAAAAATATCTTTTTTACACTGGCATTTTCTTTCATCGCAGTCTTGACTGGATTTGCTCAAATGACTGAAGGTCATATTACGTATTCAATTGAAGCCTCAACTGATGACCCAGAAATGCAAATGGCGATCGCTATGCTTCAGGGATCTACAATGGATCTGTATTTCAAGGAAAAGGCAACTCGTTCAGAAATGAAAATGGGTACAATGATGACGATCACTACGATCACGAATGAAGCCGAAGGAAACGTACTTATGTTGATGGGCGGAATGATGGGAAACAATGCTGTACGTTCAACAATGGAAGAACTTGAAGTTCAAAAAGAAGAAGCTGAACAGCCTAAGTATGAAGTAACCCTGTCAGATGAGACTAAAGAGATCGTTGGATACACATGTAAAAAAGCGACACTCGTTTCAGAAGATGGTGCAGAATCAATTTTCTGGTATACAGATGATATTGAGGTTTCAAAGAAAGGTCAGAACTATTTGAGTGAAGAGGTACCAGGGTTCCCGATGCAATTCGAGATCAATAATGGTGGACTTGTAATGACCATGACCGTGACAGAATTAGACAAGAAGCTGGACAAAAAGAAAGCATCAAGTCTCTTCTCAATGGATATTCCTGAAGGATATACTGAGATGTCAATGGATGATTTGAAAATGATGGGGATGTAATTC
>SBFR01000247.1 GCA_006227105.1 Bacteroidota bacterium | reverse complement strand
ACCCTTGAAACCTTACCGCGGATGTATGAATCCAGCATTACGTCACCCAAAACAAGAATGCGTTTCCCTTCAAATGTTTTGAAATATGACGTTAGATCCATTACTTCAATTGATTAAGTGCTTTCGCTATTCTACTCATTGCCTCCGTTAAAGTTTCTTCAGAAGCGGCATAAGAGATCCTCAAACAGTTGTCATCACCGAACGCATCACCAGGAACCAATCCTACCCATGCTTCTGCTAAAAGGTACATGCAAAGGTCATTCGCATCCTTGATCGTTGTTCCATTGTATGATTTCCCAAAGAAATGAGATACATCAGGGAAGACATAGAACGCTCCATCCGGAACATTCGACTTTACACCAGGGATCTGATTCAACGCATCCAAGACCAGCTTTCTTCGGTTACTGAATGCCTGGATCATATCTTTCAATACAGAAGGGTCGGCTTTCATTGCAGCAATACTTGCCTTTTGTGTGATCGAACACGTTCCTGAAGTGAATTGCCCCTGTACTTTATTACATGCATCAGCGATCACTTTTGGAGCTCCAATATACCCAAGTCTCCAGCCGGTCATAGCCCAAGCTTTTGAAACTCCGTTCACGGTAACTACCTGATCATATACATCACTGAACTGTGCCAAGCTTTCGTGCTTACCACTAAAGTTGATGTGCTCATAGATCTCATCCGAGATCACTACAATATTCGGATACTTTACCAGTACATCGGCAAGATCTCTTAATTCTTCTTTCGTGTACACCGAACCTGTTGGGTTACATGGCGTTGAGAAGATCATCAGTTTTGTTTTCGGTGTGATCGCAGCCTCAAGGTCTTTTCCCGTGATCTTGAAATCTTTTTCGATTCCTGCATTGATCACTACCGGAGTACCTTCGGCAACTTTTACGATCTCTAAATAAGAAACCCAGTACGGTGCCGGAATGATCACCTCATCTCCTTCATCTACCAGGCTCAATACCACATTCGCGATGGATTGCTTCGCTCCTGTTGAAACCACGATCTGATCCTTCGTGTAGTTCAATCCGTTGTCTCTTGAAAATTTCATCGAGATCGCTTCACGTAGATCATCATAACCCGGTACCGGAGTATACATCGTGAAGTTATTGTTCATCGCTTCGACCGCAGCATCCTTAATAAACTGTGGAGTAAAAAAATCAGGCTCTCCCAAACTAAGAGAGATCACGTCTTTACCTTCTGCCTTTAACTCCCTGCTTTTACGCGACATCGCAATGGTTGCAGACTCTTCCATTGCTTTCAATCTTTCTGATAATTCGATCATGGATGTTTAACTTCAAATATGCCCTGCAAAACTAAACATTTCTTGTCGGAGAGATGGAAAATAAGGCGATTAATTCAGGAAGAAATCCATAGCGCTATGTGGATAATTGATACAGGCTTAACATTATTTATAAATCCTATGGGTTACTTTTGTTCTAATGTCATCCGACAAATTCATAGATATCAGGAAACTTATCTCGAGTAAGAGTCCTAAACTGGCAAAGTGGATTCCAGGTTTTGTGATCAGGTATCTGAAGAGGATCCTGCACGAAGATGAGATCAACAACTTCCTCGTTGTGAATGCAGATAAACGCAATCAGGAATTCTGTCAGGCTGTGGTCGATTACTTCGATATCGAGATCAATGGTTATAACCTTCATCACATTCCTAAAACAGGACCGGTGATCATTGTCATGAATCATCCGCTGGGTGGAATGGACGCAATGGCCTTGGTGACTGCCCTAAGTAAACACCGAACTGACCTGAAATTCATTGTCAACGACTTATTGATGAACCTTGAGAATTTGAAAGATCTCTTTGTGGGTGTGAATAAGCATGGTAAGAACGATGGCTCAGTCCGACAGCAGATCTCAGACTTGTTCGGTTCGGAACAGGCAGTGTGCATTTTCCCTGCCGGACTGGTAAGTAGAAGAACAAAAGGAGTCATCAAAGATCCGGTCTGGAAAAAGACGTTTGTGACCTATGCTCGTAATTATGACAGACAAGTGATTCCCGTTCACATCGAAGGGAGATTGTCTAATTTCTTTTACAGACTCTCAAATTTTCGTAAATTCATAGGAATTAAAGCAAACATCGAAATGCTTTATTTATCGGATGAGATGTTCAGACAACGTGGCAAGAAGATCAACTTTGTTGCCGGAGAACCCTTCTACATTAAGGATCTCCCGGAAAAGTCAGATCAAGAGACTGCTCAGATCATTAAAGAACGTGTGTATGCACTTCATTCAAATTAGAACATGGAAAAAATTATAGATAAAATTGACCGCGCCCTGATCAAAAAAGAATTGACCCGGGAAAGATACCTTAGGGATACTCGAAAGGCTGGCAATGAGTTGTACGTAGTAGATATCCACAATTCTCCAAATACAGTAATGGAGATCGGAAGGCTTCGCGAAGTGACGTTCAGAGCTTCCGGCGGTGGTACCGGTCTACCCTACGACCTGGACGAATACGATACTTCAAAGAACTGTTACCAGCAGCTGATCGTATGGAGTCCTGAGGACGAGGAAATCATAGGCGGTTACCGTTTCATTAAATGCGGAAACGCAATCAACGAAGAAACAGGTGAAATTGAACTTTCAACCACCCATTACTTTGATTTCACAGAAGACTTTGTAAAGAATTACCTGCCTTATACGATCGAGCTGGGAAGAAGCTGGGTGCAACCGGATTTTCAACCACTGATCAATCACCGTAAGGGATTGTTTGCGCTGGATAATATCTGGGATGGATTGGGCGCATTGGTGATCTTTAATCCGGATATCAAGTACTTTTTTGGTAAAGTAACCATGTATCCGAAGTACAACACGTATTGCAGAGATTTCTTATTGCATTTCATGCACCATTATTTCCCTGACAATGAAAACCTCATGAAGCCTTTCCACCCGATCAAACAGAACTATGATCGTGAGGCATTCGATAAAATGCTCGAAGGACTGAACTTCAAAGATGGATTCAGGGTATTGAATGCTGTCGTAAAAGAACATGGCGAATTTATCCCGCCACTTGTAAACATCTACATGAACTTATCACCTACGATGAAGACCTTCGGTACAGCCGTTAACCCGGAATTCGGAGGTGTAGAAGAAACGGGAATCCTCGTGACCATCGCAGATGTCTACGAAGAGAAGAAAGAACGCCACATGAGAATGGAAGAATAAAAAAAAGCCCTTAACGGGCTTTTTCTTTTTTAAATATCTGTTACCAGATTGTGTTTCTCAATGAGTTTTCTGAGATTGATCAGTGCGTAACGCATTCTCCCCAGGGCGGTATTGATCGAAATGTCTTCCAGCTCAGCAATGTCCTTGAAGGACATATCCTGGTACAAACGCATCTTCAAAATTCCCTTTTGAGATTCCGGTAAATGCTCGATCAATGAAACCATCTGATTCTCCAGCTCATCATAAGTCATTTGCTGTTCAACGGTCTTGCCTTCCATCGGCAGGATCGAAAAGATATTGAAGTCTTCCTTGGTTGAAGACGATTCGCTGATCATCTTCATTTTGTTCGATCTTCTGAAATGATCGATCACCAGATTGTGCGCAATACGCATTGCCCACGGCAAGAACTTGCCTTCTTCGTTATAATTCCCCAACTTCAACGTATTGATCACCTTGACGAAGGTTTCCTGGAAAATATCTTCTGCGATCAACTGATCCCTCACTTTCATATAAATGAAACGATAGATCTTTTCTTTATGACGCATCAAAAGCACCTCAAAGGCCTTTTCACTTCCACCGATATATAAACTGACAAGTTCACGGTCATCCAAACGCTGCATAGCCATAGTTTTACCTTTTAGTAGTTTATTTATTAAAACTTGTTAGGTAAAATTTGCTCTATAGGCGACCGATTTTTTAAGATTTACAAAAGCCAAGATACAACTTATTTTTAAAACTCCAAAAATTTATTCCTTCAATTCAAACCAAGTTCTCCCGCAACTGTTTGTATCTTTGAATGGGAATGAAGAAACAACAATACATCGAAGTTAAAGGAGCAAGGGTACACAACCTGAAGAACATGGACGTCAAGATCCCTCACGGGAAACTGACGGTGATCACCGGTTTGTCTGGTTCCGGAAAATCCTCTCTGGCTTTTGATACCTTGTACGCAGAAGGTCAGCGTCGATATATTGAAAGTCTATCTTCCTATGCACGTCAGTTCCTCGGTAAGCTGAATAAACCGGAAACGGATTATATCAAAGGGATCTCCCCTGCTGTAGCGATCGAACAGAAAGTGATCTCCAGCAATCCAAGAAGTACAGTAGGTACAACCACTGAGATCTACGATTACCTGAAGATCTTCTTCACCAGAGTAGGACAAACCATCTCTCCCATCAGCGGCAATGAAGTAAAGCGACACACCGTTGCTGATGTGGTTGATTTCATTTGCTCCCATCCGGAAGGTAAACGATTCCTTATTTGTTCGCCTCTTCCGGGAATTGCAAAATATGGTGCTCAGAAACAATTGGAGTTACTTCAACAACAAGGATACACCCGAATCTACCTCAATGGTGAAACAGCTGATATTTCTGAGCTGTTGGAAACAGGTGCTTCGCCTCCCGAAGATTATCTGCTGATCATCGACAGGATCAGTGTTGCGCAGGATGAAGATATTATCGCCCGTTTCTCGGATTCCATCCAGCTTTCTTTTACTGAAGGTGATGGCGTTTGTCTGATCATTGATCCGGAAACAAAAACGCAGCACGATTTCTCAACCCGTTTTGAGCTCGACGGTATGGAATTTCAGGTTCCTTCTGAATTGTTCTTTACGTTCAACAATCCTTATGGTGCCTGTAAAACCTGTGAAGGTTTCGGACAAGTGATCGGTATCGATCCTGATCTGGTGATTCCAAACAAAAACCTAAGCGTCTACGAAGGAGCAATTCTTCCCTGGAGAGGTGAAACGATGGGTGAATACCTGAATGAGCTGGTCTTTAATGCCAAGAAATTCAACTTTCCGATCCATCGTCCGCTCACAGAGCTTTCGGACGAAGAGTACGAGCTGCTCTGGACAGGAAATCAATACTTCACCGGACTGAACCGTTTCTTCAAGTTTGTGGAGAGTCAGACCTACAAGATCCAGTACCGTGTGATGCTTTCGAGATATCGTGGTAAAACCGAATGTCCGGATTGTAAAGGAACCCGCTTGAGAAGCGATGCTAATTATGTGAAAGTGAACGGGAAAACGATCACGGATATCGTTTTAATGCCGATCAATAACGCGCATGAGTTCTTTACCAGTCTTGAGCTGAGCCCACATCAACAAGCCATTTCTAAACGTATCCTTCCTGAGATCGAAAGCCGATTACGCTTTCTGAAGCAGGTAGGATTAGGATATCTTACATTGAACAGACCTTCCAACTCTTTATCCGGAGGAGAATCTCAGCGGATCAATCTGGCTACATCCCTGGGAAGTAGTTTGGTCGGATCGATGTACATCCTCGATGAACCATCGATCGGTCTGCATCCTAAAGACACGGAACAGCTCATCAATGTATTGAAGGAGCTGAGAGACGTTGGAAATACGGTGATTGTTGTGGAACACGAAGAAGAGATCATGCAAGCCGCAGATGAGATCCTGGATATTGGTCCAGGAGCAGGTGTCTTTGGTGGAAAACTGGTCTTCCAGGGAAATCATGATCAGCTGATCCATTCAACAGAAAGTCTTACGGCGGAATACCTGACCGGAAAACGATCCATTCCCGTTCCAGCAAAGCGAAGAACAACGAAGGATCAGATCACCATTACCGGAGCACGCAAACACAATTTAAAGAACCTTACCGTTTCTATTCCGCTACACAATCTGGTTTGTGTAACTGGCGTGAGTGGATCAGGAAAATCAACCTTGATCAAAGAGATCGTTTATCCTTCCGTGCGCAGAGAGCTGGGAGAGATCAACGATTCATCTACCGAAGGAAACCTGACCGGCGACCTGAAGATGATCAAAGCGATCGAATTTGTAGATCAGAATCCAATCGGAAAAAGCTCAAGAAGTAACCCGATCACGTACGTGAAAGCCTTTGATGACATTCGCGAATTGTTCGCTCGTCAGCCCCTGGCCAGAGCAAGAGGCTACAAACCCGGTTTCTTCTCCTTCAACGTGGAAGGCGGACGTTGTGAAATGTGTGAGGGTGAAGGAGAGATCACGATCGGGATGCAGTTCATGGCAGATGTTCACTTGATGTGTGACACCTGTGGCGGACGACGATTCAAGCAGGAAACACTGGAGATCGAATACAACGGAAACAGCATAGCCGATATTCTTGAAATGGATATTCTTTCTGCTTACGAGCTTTTCTCCAAAGGAAAAGACAAGCTGGAGCAGAAGATCTCAGAAAAGATCAAACCGCTGATCGACGTTGGCTTAGGTTATCTGGATGTCGGTCAATCGTCTAGCACCCTATCAGGTGGTGAAGCACAGCGCATCAAGCTGGCCAGCTTCCTATCCAAGGGACACAACAGCACGCCTACCCTGTTCATCTTTGATGAGCCGACAACCGGTTTGCATTTCCACGACATCGACAAGCTGATCATCGCCTTTAACGAGCTCATCAATAATGGACATTCCATCATTGTGATCGAGCACAACATGGAAGTGATCAAATGTGCCGATCATGTCATTGATCTTGGTCCGGAAGGTGGTAAAAATGGTGGTAATATCTTATTCGCAGGAACACCCGAAGAGCTTGTCAAACAAAAGGACAACGCCACAGGAAAGTATCTGAAGGAGAAGTTAAAGTAACCCTACATCCTATCAAGTTTATTGCAAGATAAACGACAGCTTGCACTTTCAAGAACTACCGTTTACCTACCAAATAAGGAATATAATGCGCACATATTTTTCTTATCATTGCGTATATAAGCAAGTTGTAGCCAATTTTAGGACAACAATATCTAAAAGAAGAACTTGACAAAAAAAATCACAAGAACCGAAACCCTTGTGATTTTCTTAAATTGAAGGTAAACTTAATGATTAAGCGGAAACACCACCCAAAACTTCCTCCAACTGCATTTCTTTCAAAATTCTATCTTGAATAGATTGAGTTAGATTGTTGATTTCGTCAGTTCCCCAAGTGATGCCGACAACTGTTCTTGTAGGACGACTTCCAAAAGTCAAATCCGCCAATTTCATATAGGCATCTACTACCCATTGTGGGTCAGGAGCATTTTCGCTTTGCAACATTTGAGCAAAATTTTCACCCATTGCAGTTGGAACACCTGCTAATTCGCCATAAGTTTCTAAAACTTCATTATGTGCAGGAGCTTGACCTGATTCCAATAATCCTGTGCCGAAAGGTCCAGGTTCAACCAAGACAATATCAACGCCAAAAGGTGAAACTTCGTAACGCAAAGCTTGTGAATATCCTTCCAAAGCGTGTTTAGTTGCGGTGTAAGTACCAAAAAATGGTGGTGACATACGACCTACCAAAGAAGAGGTATTGATAATTAATCCTGAACCTGCTTTACGCATAGATGGTAAAATGGCTTGCATTACTCTAATAGCCCCAAAATAATTGGTTTCCATTTGAAATTTTGCTTGTTCAACGCTGAATGCTTCCGTAATGCCTAAATACATAATACCTGCATTGTTGATAAGAATATCAATGTTTCCTGCTTCTGCAAGAATAGTTGACATTGCTTCTTTTACCGAAGCATCGTTGGTCACATCCATATCTAATACTTTGATATTGGTAGAATGGTTTTCTAAATCTGCTTTTGCTGTTGCGTTTTTCCCATTTGGATTACGCATTGTTGCAAATACTTTATTGCCTTTATCGGCAAAATCTTTCGCAGCTTTCAGTCCAAAACCGTTGCTGCTTCCTGTGATGATTATATTTTTCATTTTAATAAATATTATTTTTTTAGAATCCAAACATTCCATTATTGTGTGCCAAACCTTGAGTAGGTATAGGTTGTATAACATCCCAATGTTCTACGATTTTTCCGTTATCTAAACGAACTAAATCATAGAAAACGGAATGGACGCCTTTGTGCGTTCCTTCTGAAATGGAAAGAACAAAATTTCCTTGACCTAGAACTTTGTGCTGTTTGGTAAACACCCACTGTTCAGTAGGCATTGCTGCCATAAAACCCGCTAATCCATCAGCAGCTTTTGGATTGTGTTGCTTGTAATCTGGGGCAAAATTTGCCATAACAGCTGCACCAGCTTCTTCTTGCGTACCATTGATTAGTATATCAAACAATGCTTTTACTTGGGTCTTGTTTGCTTCCGTTTTGTCTAAATCGGTAATTTCTGTCGTACCATCAGTTAATGTTCTTCCTGATTCGTTTACTGGCATTTGTGGCATCATTGCATCCCAATGCTCGGCTACTTTTCCGTTTTCATCCACACGGATAATATCAAATGCCACCATTTCATCCGCCCCAAAAGGTTCGGCATTGTGCCAGATATTGTGCATAAACACAAAATCACCATCTTGAAATAGTCGAACGTTTTCGGCATAGGTTCCGTGTTCTTTTAAAACGGGTAATAAACCAATAAAAGGTTCTAAACCAGTCGGCACAAAAGGATTATGCTGAATGTAATCTGCGTTAGCAAATTGTCGCATAGTTGCAGTGTCTTGCTTCATTACAGCACCTAAAAAAGTACCTACGATTTCTTTGTTTGTCATTTTTGATGTTTTTGATTGATTAACCTCGCTTGTGGATTTTGAATGATTAACAGCACAGGAAGCGAGAATACCTGATAGAGCTAATGCTTTGAATACTTTTCTCATTGTCTTGGTCATTTGATAAATGATTATTACTTTTGTTTCGCAAGTAAAATTACAAAATAACTTTCATTATGCAAGTAAT
>SBFR01000044.1 GCA_006227105.1 Bacteroidota bacterium | reverse complement strand
AAAGGAGGTGAATTCACCTCCTTTTTTTATTCCTCAATGTATTCGTAGTATTCTTCTTCTTCAGGATTTTCTTTCTCCTTTCGGCTTAACGGGAAGAAAAAGCTAATCCGGTAAATAATGGGAACATATTTCACGACTTGTCCAGTTTGGGCATCCTTGACTTTAACGAAATAGCCTTGTCTGAATGGACTGTTCTCATGATTGACGACATCGTAATAAACACCAAGATTCAATCGTACCATTTCATTGAATTCCTTTGAGAAGCCTCCTCCAACGAATAAGGTAGGAACCCATCGCTTATTCGCATTTATTACAGTATACGAGATTGGGCTATGTAACATTTCGAATTCAACGGCTCCGTATACAATATTCTGATAGCGAGCATGAAGGAATAAACCTCCTCCGGTGATATTATAGGCGAATTTATTTCCAAACCAGTTTGACCAAGATCTCTGAAAACGAAATGAGGGACCCGCAATGATATTTTCACCAAAATTTAGTCCGTATTTCATCCCAATTCCAAAAGATCCACCAAGATTTGTGACACTTGCAAAGCCATCAAAACCAATTTCTGATCCAGTGATGTTCTGGGCGTTTAATCGTTGTTGAGATAGACAGATTAAAAGTAAAGCAACGAGTATTCTATGCATAATTTATCCTTTGAGGTAAAATTAACATTTGTTAGCTAAATTATGTTGATGATTAAATTGTTGAAGTTTAGTTAATCCTTTTAGTCATATTATCTTTGGTGCAAATTTTACAATCACATGCAGATTCTAGACGGTAGAACCACATCAGAAATGATCCGAAAAGAACTTTCTGAAGCAGTGCAGGAACGAAAAAAGAATGGGAAGAAGATTCCACATCTTGCAGCTGTTCTTGTAGGAAATGATGGTGGATCAATGACATATGTCGGAGCCAAGGTTAAAGCATGTGATCAGATCGGATTCGAATCAACTTTGATCCGATACGATGAATCAGTCCCTGAGGAGATCCTTTTGGCAAAGATCCATGCGTTGAATGAAGATAAAAGTATTGACGGTTTTATTGTACAGCTGCCGTTACCACAACATATCGATGAATTGAAGATCACTCAGGCGATCGATCCAAAGAAAGACGTCGATGGTTTTCATCCGGTGAATCTGGGGAATATGATTCTGAATTTGCCTGGATTCCTTCCTGCAACGCCTGCAGGGATCGTGGAGCTGTTGAAGAGAAACAACATTGAAACGGAAGGAAAGAATTGTGTGATCATCGGTAGAAGTAACATCGTTGGAACACCCTTGAGTCTTCTTCTTGCCAGAAATAGCAACCCTGGGAATTGTACCGTTACATTGGCGCATAGCAAGACGAAAAATCTGAAGGAATTGTGTCTTAGTGCAGATATACTTGTGGCAGCTTTGGGAAAGCCTGAATTTGTTACTGCAGATATGGTAAAGGATGGAGCTGTAGTGATCGATGTTGGAACAACAAGAGTTGAAGATGCGTCAAGAGCGAGAGGATGGAGATTAAAAGGTGATGTGAAATTTGATGAAGTTGCCGAAAAATGTTCGTATATTACTCCTGTGCCAGGGGGTGTTGGTCCAATGACGATTGCGTCATTGATGATCAATACGTTGAAGGCGATGGAATTAAAAGGTAAATAATAAACACTAAATAACAATTGAAATGAGAAAGTTGATGCTTCTTATGGCAGGTTTTGCAGGGATTCTGATCCTTGATTCTTGCGCTTCATCCAACGAGGTTGTTGGTGGAGGAATGTTCCAGAAAAGAAAATATACAGGTGGTGTATATTGGGACAGAGCCGAAAAGGTGAAAAAGAATAAAGATCATGAAGAGTACGATATTCATAGATTAGAAGAAGAAAGTCAGAAAAAGTATGTTTCTACTACTTCAATTTATGGCGAGAACGAAATGTTCAGCGAAGAGGAGGAATCAACTGCAAACATCTCTTCATCTGACAACATTGAAGCAACAGAGTCTGAAAAAGAAACTGTTAAAGAGCCGACTTTCAAAATGAATTTCAATTCGAATTTGAAGTCTGCACAGGCATTGAGCTCGATGAAACAAAATGTTCAGAAGTTATCTTCAGAGACGAAACAAACGATCAAAAAGAAGGTGGTTCCGCCAGCGAGCGATAGCAGTCTAGGAAACATCTTAATGATCATCCTTTTGATCATTCTGATCATTTTGGTATTCTCGTTACTGGATAGTTTATTAGGGGGTACTTTATCTTGGATCCTAAGTATTCTACTTTTAATTCTACTGATCTATTTCATCCTACGATTACTAGGTGTAGTCTAGCGAAGTAGAAGAAATAATTTAAAAAAGGAGGCCAAACTGGTCTCCTTTTTTTATGTATCAATGAATATAATTAAAGTCTTTCTAAAGGTGTTTTAACTCCGTTAACCAGCGAGTAGCAGGCAAGTTTATCCTTGAATACGGATGATTTGAAAATTGACCTATTCAATAACATTCGAACGCATTCCTGAATTCCTTCAACAATGGAAGGGTGAGGGTGGATCAATTCCGATAGCACCTCGATCGGCATGTGCAATTTCACTAATAAACCAACCGCCTGAATAGCCGTAGAAGCATGTTCTCCAACTACCCTCATGCCAAGGATCCTCATCTGATCGTCATTTGTAACAATGATCTTGAAGAAGCCCTGAGTTTTACGCATTGCGATTGCTCTTGTAATTAGTGAATAGTCCACTTTTACGACTTTCACTGGTATGTTTTGTTGCAAGCATTGCTGTTCGTTCATTCCTACGCTCGCCACTTCTGGATTCAGGAACATGATTGTACAGACATTTTCATAAGAAAGTCTCTCCGGTTTATTTCCAAAAGCTTTTTCAACGGCATGCCTTGCTTCGATCTCTCCCATATTTACAAGCGCAATTCTCCCGGAGACGTCTCCAACAGCATAGATGTTTGGTACATTCGTGCGCGTATCATCATCTCCGATATGTACCCCTCTTTTTGACATCTGCACTCCCGCTTTCTCCAATCCCAGACCTTCAACATTGGGAGATCTTCCGATCGACAACAGAGCTTTTTCAACTTGAATGATTTCTTTTCGCCCATCTTCGTATGACAGTTCATACTCTACCTGTCCATTCACGATTTCCATTCTTTCCAAATGTGCTTTCGAATGGATCGTTACTCCTTTGGAGGTTAAATTAGCTGCAATCAATTTCGAAATGTCTTCATCTTCGAAAGGCAATATCCTTTCTTGACGATCGATGATGTACACTTTTGTTTTACCAAAATTGGAAAAGATCGTTGCGTATTCACAACCGATAACACCGGCACCTACGATCACCAGACTTTTCGGATATTCCTCGAGCTGATCGATCCCGTCACTGGTCATAATGATCTTTTCATCTACTGGGATGTTTGGAACCTTCCTTGGGTGACTTCCTGTTGCCAAAATGATATTGTCACCCCAGATGACTTTTTCAGTGCCCTCATGAAAGATGGTCACTTCATTTGCGTTGTTCAGAACCCCTTTTCCTCTCTCGTAGGTAAGGAGTTTGTTCATCGTTTCTGTTTGAAGCAATTTAATGTGACAAGAATATTGAAATTTACGCTCAAAAATGGCTTCTGCAAGTGTTCTCTTGATCTCGTTCCAGGAAACTTCATAGGGCGCCCTTCCTTCAGAAACGATCGTGTCGTTAATGTTTGCAACCTTATTGGAAATTTCCCAAAGTGTTTTTGATGAGAGAGCTCCGTTGTAAACACCGGCACCGCCAACTTTATCTTTTTCGATCAGGCAAACCTTTTTCCCAAAGTCAATTCCTCTCATGGCAGCAGCATAACCTGCGGGCCCTCCTCCAATAACGATTAGATCAAATTTCTCCATGTTTTCTATCTTCGCCTATAAATATATTAAAGCTTGACAGAGCCTGAACAATTTTCAGAAGAATAAATCGCATGAAGGAGAGTTACCGAGAATTATTGGTCACAGACAAAGGGAAAAAAGAAGAGATCAAAAAGCTTTTTAAAAATCTAAAATCAAAGAAACCGAAAGATCTGGATCAAAAGATCCACACTCTGCACAATGAAGCATTTAAAAAGATCGATTGTCTGGAATGCGCAAATTGTTGTAAAACGACAAGTCCAATTTTCAGAGATGCCGACATACGCCGGATTTCAAAACATTTAAAAATAAAAGAGGCAAAGCTCATTAGTGATTACCTAAAAATGGATGAAGAGAATGATTACGTCCTTAAGAGTTCTCCCTGTGTCTTTTTAGGGGAAGATAATTATTGTTCCATTTATGAAGTAAGACCCCTTGCTTGCAGGGAATATCCGCATACGGATAGAAAGCAGATGGTTCAGATTTTAGACCTGACTGCGAAAAACACGGAGGTATGTCCGGCCGTGGGACTTATTGTGTCTCAATTCCTTAGTAAAAATTCGTAAGCCAACTATTTTTTAGCTATTTTCGTCTAGAACTGTGAAACTAATGCTAAACTATGAGATCATTCACTAAATACATAGCCTTGAGCTGTGTGTTTTTATCCTCGTTGATTTCCTTTTCACAACGTGGAAAAGAAGGGAACTATACGGTTTCAGCCTCGAATACTGTAGTCAATACCTATACAACCATGACAGCTAACGCAAGTGCTGGAGCAACATCTATAACTGTTGCCTCTAATGCTATGTCTGGTGGTGCTTTTAGTGGAAACCTGGCTCCCGGTGATCTCATTATGATCATTCAGATGCAGGGTTCTTCGATTGACGTGAATACCATTCCAACCGCTGTTTGGGGTGGAAATTATACTGTAATGGTTTCGGAATGGATCGAGTGGTGGCTCTATGCTGAGCTATGGGGAGCAGTTTTAAATTACAATAATGCTGGAAAGTTTGAGCAAGTTGAAGTAAAGAGTGTTTCCGGTTCGAATACGATCAATTTACAGTGCGGACTTCAGAATAATTATACATCGACAGGTAAGGTTCAGGTGATCAGAGTACCAAGATTCGAAAACCTTACGCTCAACTCAAATACTTCCATTATTCCAACTTTATGGAACGGAGCTTCGGGCGGCGTTGTCGCGGTTGAAGTTAACGGAAACCTCACTTTAAATGCCAATTCTAGAATTTCTGCTTCGGGATATGGTTTTAGAGGTGCAGTTGCGAATAATGTTGGAACTACTTTGAGTGGTGGGCCAACTTGCGGATATGGACAAGGATATGGATGTACATTTTTAGGTTCAAATCTTTCTTCTAACGGAGCACGTAAAGGAGAGGGGATAGCAGGATACGAAACTGAATATGCTGCATTGTATTCTGAATTTGGAAGAGGAGCGCCAGCAAACGGAGGTGGTGGAGGAGGATATACCAACTCTGGTGGTGGTGGAGGATCCAACGTTGGCGTTGGAACGTATACCGGAAAAGGAGTTCCTAATACAACTTACAATACTGCATGGAATTTGGAACTTCCTGGCTTAGGAGGTTCGAGTAGCCCTGGAGGAGGGAGAGGTGGATATACTGTTAGTTCTTCGGATCAGAATGCGCTTACGCTAGGGCCAAATCAGGCTGCCTGGAGTGGTGCAGGTCGTCAGATCAATGGTGGTTTAGGTGGTCATTCTCTAACTTACGATGCTACTCGCTTATTTATGGGCGGAGGCGGCGGTGCCGGTGATCAGGACAACGGACAAGGTGGCGGTGGAGGACGAGGTGGAGGTATTGTGCATATGACTGTTTACGGCAGTGTCTCAGGCACAGGAATTATTGAATCCGATGGTGCTGTTGGTCAGAATTCAAATCCCAATAACCAGGTACCTGTAATTTCACCAACATCTGCTCAGCGAAAGGGTAATGATGGTGCCGGAGGAGGAGGAGCAGGTGGAGCTGTTTTCATAAAAAATGCTAGTTCGATTCCTGCTGGAGTTCAAGTATATGCAAGAGGAGGAAACGGCGGGAATCAGGTGTTGAGCTCTTATTTTGCAGGAACGTCGTTTGAGGCAGGAGGACCTGGAGGTGCTGGTGCCGGTGGTCAGATTGCTTTTACAAGTGGAACTCCAACGACTTCTGTAGCCGGAGGAAATTCTGGAACTACGAATTCAGGTCAAATGAATGAATTTCCACCAAATGGTGCAACGAATGGTGCATCAGGAATAGGAGGTTTGGCAACTACGATCTTTAACATGACAGCAAATAATGCGACTGTTTGTGGTAGCGGATCGGCGACATTATCAGTGAATGTAACAGGAACAGCACCAGGAACAATTACCTGGTACACGACTCCTTTTGGAAATGTGAGTGTTGCAACCGGAACAAGTTACACTCCAACGCCTACTCCAGCGACTACAACAACTTATTATGTAGGTGTGTGTCCTGGAACATTCAGGGTGCCGGTGACGATAACGATCAATCCTGCTCCAACGATCAGTGGTACGCCTGTTTTAACAAATCCAAGTTGTTCAACTCCAGGAAGTATAACGGGTTTAACTGCCTCTGGTGGTACAGGAGCTTTGACGTACGACTGGAACTCAGTTGTTACAGCTGGGCCAAACCTAACAAACGCGTCTGCAGGATCATACACTTTAACGGTGACTGATGCATTAGGATGTACAGCAACTTCAGGACCACACACCCTAACAGGAATTTCAGGACCGTCGATCGATAATACAGCGGTGGTTGTCTCAAGTGAGACTTGTAATGGTACATTGGGAAGTGTGACCGGATTGATCGCAACTGGTAATAGTCTTACTTATGCCTGGGATAATGGTGGGGGATCCTCTTTGGATGCAACGAATTTGGTTTCTGGCTCATACACTTTGACAGTTACTGATAACCTGGGTTGTACCGCTTCTTCAGGACCATATGCAGTCGGCTTTGTGGCTGGGCCAAGCATCGATGATTCCGGAATTTCTATCGTAAATGAAACATGTACTGCTTCGAATGGTTCAATCTCAGGGATCACATCGAGTGGTTCAGGATTATCCTATTCATGGTCCAATGGAGGAGGCTTTAGTCTCGATGCATCGAATCTATCAGCTGGAAGTTATTCCTTGACAGTTACTGATGGAAACGGATGTACAGATGTCTCGGGACCATATAGTTTAACAGATTCGCCTGCTCCAGTGATTGACATTTCGTCCATAGTTTTGAATGATGAGAATTGTGGAAATTCCGATGGATCCATCACAGGGATAACAGTAAGCGGTGGATCTCCGGCATATATAATCTCGTGGACGAATACTTCACAAACAACATTGGATCTTTCTGGATTAAGTGCCGGGACATATTCTTTGACAGTGAACGATCAGTTAGGATGTTCGGCTACGGCTGGCCCATTCTCAATTGCGAATCTGACAGGTACTACGATTGATAATTCGAATGTCGTAGTACAGGATGAGATCTGTAACGGTACGTTAGGTTCAATTACAGGAATACTAGTTAGTGGCGGTCAGGCTCCTTTGACGTATGCATGGAATGCTGCGCCTTCTGCAGGTCCAGATCTTTCTGGAGCTTCTGCAGGTTTATACACTTTAAGTGTAATTGATGGAAATGGTTGTTTGGCACAGTCTGGACCTTACACGATCAATTATGTTGCTGGACCAGCTTTGGACGAATCAATGGCTTCAGTAACTGATGAATCATGTAATGGCACTTTAGGTTCAATTACTGGGTTGAGTGCTTCGGGTACTAACCTTAGTTTTTCTTGGACTAACGGTGGCGGAAATGCGTTGGATGCAACTGGATTAAGTGCAGGTATGTATTCCTTAACTGTCTCTGATATAAACGGATGTGTCGCAACTTCTGCAAGCTACAATGTTGCGTTTATTGTGGGACCTTCGATCGATAACAGTGCTTTGGTTGTTTCTTCAGAAAACTGTAATAATGTGGATGGGTCCATTTCAGGTCTTTCAGCAAGTGGAACTTCACTTACTTATTCATGGAGTAACGGTGGAGGTTCTGCAATAGATGTAAGTAATGCGGCTGCCGGATCATACACATTAACAGTAACAGACATCAACGGTTGTACAGATTCTGAAGGTCCGATCGTGATTTCAAATCAAGGTGGACCTTCTATTGATGATTCGGGTATTTCGATTGTGGATGAGCATTGTTCTCAAAATGACGGAAGTATATCAGGTATCACAGTTTCAGGAGGTTCTCCTGCGTACACTATCACATGGTCAAATACAACACAGACGACTTTGGATCTGACGTCTCTAGCGGCAGGTTCTTATCAGCTGACAGTATCAGATCAGAATGGTTGTTCGATTAGTAGCGGTCCTTATACGGTTAATGCGGTTGCTGGCCCTTCAATTGACGTTTCATCTGTAGTCGTTCAAGATGAACTATGTGATGGCACTCAAGGATCCGTTACAGGAATTACTGCAGCTGGTACAGGCCTAACTTATGCATGGTCGAATGGCGGAGGAACGTCTCTTGATGCAACTGGATTGGTGCCTGGGACTTACGATCTTACAGTTACAGATGCATTCGGATGTACGGCTAACGCTGGCCCATACACTGTTGCTGCTCCAGCTGGGGTAAGTTTGGATCTATCAAATATGATCGTAATTGAAACAGCTTGTACTTCTAACACGGGATCAATTTCAGGAATTACAATTGTTGGAGGTAATAATCCTTCTCCATTATGGTCAAACTCAGAAACGACCCTTGACATTAGCAATTTGGGAGCTGGTAGTTATACTTTAACTGTGACTGATGATGATGGTTGTACAGATCAGACTTCTGTTGATATTACGATGATCAATGCGCCTTCAATTACTTCTGCAATACCAACTGATGTAAGTTGTTTTGGTTTATCGGATGGTAGTATTGATGTTACTGTAGCCGGAGGAACAACTCCTTACTCGTTCGCGTGGACTCCTAATGTTGGAACGACTGAGGATGTTAC
>SBFR01000235.1 GCA_006227105.1 Bacteroidota bacterium | reverse complement strand
AAAAGTCAGCAATTGCTGACTTTTTTATTTCTTATAATTTATGCGTTTGCCCTTGGATTCGCAAAAAGTCGAACTTCATCTCCAGTGATGGTATCGCCACACAGGATAATTAGTCGTTCCACAATATTTCTCAATTCACGAATATTTCCGGTCCAATCCGTTTCTTGCAACGCTTTGAGAGCGTCATCTGAAAAAGATTTTCTAGGTACACCATGTTCCGTGCAGATCATGGATAAAAAGTGCTCAGCCAATAAAGGGATATCTTCTCGTCGATCATTCAACGCCGGTACATGGATCAGGATCACCGCCAAACGATGGTATAAGTCTTCCCTGAATCTACCCTCCTCGATCTCTTTGCGCAGATCCTTATTTGTAGCAGCAACAACACGACAGTCTACTTTAATATCTCTTTCCCCTCCTACTCGCTGAATAACATTCTCCTGTAAGGCACGAAGAACTTTGGCCTGGGCACTTGCACTCATGTCTCCGATCTCATCCAGGAATAACGTTCCACCTGATGCCAATTCAAATTTTCCTTTTTTGTCTTTAACAGCAGACGTGAAGGCTCCCTTTTCATGTCCGAACAATTCTGATTCGATCAATTCAGAAGGTATTGCAGCACAGTTTACTTCAATAAAAGGCATTTTCCTTCTATTCGAATTATCATGAAGCGATCTTGCCACAAGTTCTTTTCCGGTTCCGTTTCCTCCAGTGATCAATACCCTTGCATCTGATGGCGCCACCTTTTCGATCATCTCTTTGATCTTAACAATCCCTTCAGACTCACCAATTATGGAGCTTCCTTTGAAACGCTTTACGGTAGTTTTCAATTGCTTGGTTTCTTCAACCAATACTGTTTTATCCTTTGCATTACGGATCGTAACCAGAATACGGTTCAGGTCCAATGGTTTCTCAATAAAATCAAAGGCTCCTTTCTTGATCGCTTGTACTGCAGTATCGATATTTCCATGACCGCTGATCATAATAATGGGAGTATCTACTTTTGATTTGATCAACTCATCGAGTACTTCCATTCCATCCATCTGTGGCATTTTGATATCACAAAAAATGATATCATATAAAGTAGACTTAGCCTTTTCAACGCCCTGCTTCCCATCTTCTGCCTCATCAACCGCAAATTCCTCAAATTCAAGGATCTCGCGCAAGGCTCTTCTTATGGCTCTCTCGTCATCAATGATCAGGATCTTTCCCATGTAAATTTTAAATTGGTATTCGCAAATATAGAGAACAAGGAGCAAAGAACAAGGTAGCCGGTATCGAGACCACTAGAGATTGAATAGTTAAGAATTTGTTAAAGAGGGATTTGATGCCTTTTGAAGAGGCAACGCTGGTCATAATAAGGCGTTATGGCAAAAACACTACTTATGATCCGTACACTACTACTTCTTTATCTGACCTCTTCATTCATTCTGACCGCACAGGATAGTTTAAATGTGAAAGATTCACCGGTCGATTCCATCATATTAACCCCACCTATAACAGTTCAATTGGACTCAAATTGGATGTATCCAATTAGTATTCTGCCACCTTATTTTCCGCCGCCATGCATTCTTCCCGGGCCATACATTCCTCCCTTTGATTGGAGTCAAATTGTTTGCACAGTATCCGTTTTTTCACCTTACAATCCCGACGGTGCATTATACGACATCAAGAAAAAAAAAGTCAAGCTATTATTTCCAGGAGGATTTGCAGGAACGCCAAACCTGGACAGTAAAGCAGCTAAGGCGTTTTCTAAGAAATATGATGTTGATTTGATCTGTCAGGGTTGCCTACGTAATGAAGGTGATGATGAAGAAGGATATAACAGGTTAGTTTTTGCTTATCTGGACCAGCTGTATGGAAACGCATGGCGAAACGAGCTGCCAGAAATACCTGTTGGAATGGAAGATCCTCAAACAGAAATGTCAAAAAATGAGATCACCCAACAAAAAAGCAAAGAAAGGAATCCGGTTAAACCGAAAGTAACAGCTCCTAAAAAAGCCTCATTCCCTTTTATATCTGTTTTTGGAACAGTCCTGATCGCAATTGGAATTTTTGCCGTTAAACGAAAAATGAAAACAACCGAATAGCATTCTTTATTCTTTCTAAAATCAACGAATTATCTGATTTTGAGCTATTGTTCAAAGCATGAATAATCGAATAGTTCTTATTTTGATACCTTTATAGCTCACCGGTTCAACATGAGATCAATTTTACTCACCTGTTTTCTGTTCACTTTTTTGATACTTAACGCACAAACTCCTGACAGATATAATTTTATTCAAAAGCAAACAGATTCATCCATCCTGATCGCCTGGAGAACATCTCTTCCGGTAATTGGAACTCTTGAATGGGGATTGGATTCAGCAAATCTGGACAATATCATCTCAAACCCAATTTCAACAGACAAACATGCTTACGAGCTGTTCGATTTAACTCCGGACACCAAATATTACTACCGATCTTCAACAAATACGGGTTATATATCTGAGGTTGATCACTTCTATACAGCAAAAGGCCCGGATCAATCCCACTTTTCTTTTCTGCACTATGGAGATTGTGGTTATAATAACTCCGTGCAAAATACGATTGCATCATTAATGCTCCAGGAAAGAGCGAATTTTGGTATTGTATCGGGTGATGTAGACCAGTCGATCGGTAATAATTATGATGTACTCTACTTCGATGTCTACAAGGACATTCTCAAAAATTACTGTCACTTTACAGCGATTGGAAATCATGACACCTATTATGATGACGCAGCAACTTATCTGGACGCGTTCTATCTTCCGACGAACAACCCGCAACAAAGCGAAAGATATTATTCTTTCATTTGGGGAAATGCTAAATTCATTTGCCTGGATTCTAACATTCCATACACAGAAGGAAGTGACCAATATGTATGGCTACTGGATGAATTGAAATGCAATAATCAACAATGGCTTTTTGTCTTTTTCCATCACCCACCCTGGACCAATGCATGGAGCGCCGACTATTTCATTCCTTTCACAGATTACTTTTTATATCAGGGAAATGTGGACATGCGAACACAGTTAGTGCCATTATTCGAGCAGTATAATGTAGACTTTGTCTTGAATGGTCACTCCCATTGTTATCAAAGAGGTCAATTAAATGGTGTTAAATACGTTATTTCAGGTGGTGCCGGTTCCGCTACTATCGACTTTAA
>SBFR01000030.1 GCA_006227105.1 Bacteroidota bacterium | reverse complement strand
CCTGTAACCTGAGCAGTTAAGAATACTGAAGGATCCAGTTTAGGAGCTGCATGATATTCGTAACTGGCAGGAAGAATATGATCATTGATATGTACTCTGTGATCAGCTCCGTCAGATGGAATGGTGAATTTCGTTTCAATCACAAATTCAACTCTCAAATCTTTTTGAATGACGGTTGTTGCAGCATTGTTTGACCAAGTGTACGAGGCTCCTGCTGCTGCACGAGAATCATCATAATCATACATGATCTGGGATTTATCCTTTTTTTTGCGACTTCCTCTAGTGCTCATCATTTCTACAGATACTGCATCTATGCTTTTCGAATCAAGTCGGTTCACTGAACTTGATGTTACCTGAACTTCCTGAAGTTCCATTTTTTGTGGCTTCAAAAAGAATTTAAGATAGGGAGATGAGATCTGTAATTGTTTTGTATCATACCCAATGAAGGTGGCATTTACCCATTTTTCTCCTTTAGGCACCGTAATTTCAAATTTACCGTCAAAGTCGGTCATCGTTCCTTGATTTGGATAAGAGGGGAAATTGATCTTGGCAAAGGCCAGAGGTTCGCCCGTTGAAGCATCAATGACCTCGCCTCTCAATTTTTCACCTGAATAATCATACGTTGGAACTTGTCTTTGTCCGACCTGACGTTGTTGTGGATAGTTATTGTAATGGATGTACCATGGATTTAGTTTCGGCTCTGCCGAATTTTCATAGGGATCATTGGTGGATAAAACTAGATCGATGTTCTTCCACTCGATGCCGGTTGTTTGGCTCACTAAGGCTTTAGATTCGAGACGGACAGGCTTACCAATTCCCTCACTTCTCATGTCATAGTAGGGCTTCCAGGAAGCATTTGGAGAAATGTATGAAAAGAAAAATTCTCCCTTTGTAGGTTTTGGCACATCAACCTCCACGATAACTTCGGTATAATTAAGCACTGGCTTACTTCGTTGTGCGTAGATTTCTTGTTCGATACGATTGATCTCTTTATCAATGCCTTCCAATTCACTTTTTATTGTACTTTGTCTGGCAGTGATCTCAGTTAGTTTGGTATGCATAAACGCATAGGCCTCTTTGAGCTCAGTGACTTTCAATCCCTGATCATTTCCTTTAAGGTCTCTGTTCTTCAGTAGAAGGTCTTTGTCGTAACTCAAAATATTAAACTCATCCCTAAGGATCAGATCTTTTGCTTCGAGTTTTTCTTTTTGCTTGTTCAGCTCATTAAGTTCTGCATTACTGATCTTAAGATCTTCATAGTTTTTTCTGGTTCTGACAGAGAGTATGGTAAGTTCCCCCTTTGCTTTCACTTGAACCGAGTTTGGATCGACGAAATCTGTCAATTTTGTAAAAACCAGTTCCTGACGTCCGGCTTTGAGCTCGCTACTTTTGTAGTGCTCGATCTGAGCTCCTGAAAAGAAAACGGTAACCTTCTTGATCTCTGAATCAAGATTTACTTCCTTTTGTGCAAAAATTGACAAAGTGGAAAGAAGCAAAATGGCAATTGAAAAGTGTGTTTTCATAAGTTGATTTTTTAGTAACAAAAAACACCACATGTAGTGGTGTTTTTCAGATGCATATACAATGAACTTTTCACAAAGTTCATTCGATTATTTTTTCGGTGCAGCAGGAATTGACCAACCTGTCATATCTAATTGATACATATCCATACTTGCCTTTTGACCAACAAGCTCAATTCCAGTCATGACAGCTTTGTTCATTTTTGGGTAGTATTTAAAATGAATGTCGTTGTTAACACTATTGACCATTCCACCAAGATTTATAGGTTCTCCCCATTGACCTCCGCCCATGTTTTCCACAACATACACGTCAAGTCCTCCCATTCCTTCTAGACCATCAGAAGAATAGAATAAGTAACGACCGTCTCCTGTGATAAAAGGGGTAGTTTCATAACCGGTTGTATTCACGCCCATTGGCAGTGCTTTTGGCTCTCCCCATTTTTTACCAACTTTTTCGACAACATAGATGTCTACAGAGCTTTTATTTCCCTTTCGATCAGATGCAAAATACATGGTGTTACCATCATCGGTCATAGTAGCACTTCCATCAAAGTACGTTGAATTCAACAACTTATTGGAGATTCTTTTTGGTGTAGACCAAGTTCCTTTACTTGACATTTCCACTTCAAAAATGTCTGATCCTTTGGTCGTTTTTTTCTTGTCAAGTGCTTCCGTATTAACGGTTAACAAAGCACGCATCCCATCAGGAGAAATGTAAGTTAAGGCATCAAATCCTTCAGAATTTAATCTGCCCAATTCATTGGTAAGACTATCCCAGTCGCTAATTTCATCATTCCAAACGGCATGATAGATATCTTCGAAGAAGTTCTGATCTTCAGGATTCATATAACCACCTTTCGTATCACTTCTACGTGAAGCGAAGTAGATCTCCTTCCCGTCATTTGTGAAAATCGGTAGATAATCATCATAACCTGAGTTGATCACATCTGACATTCTTTCTCTCTTTGGTTTGGCACCCGAAGCTAATTCAGCCTGTGCGAATTTGGCCTGTTTAATTCTAAGTTCAATGCTCAGCTCTTTTGCTCTTGCCCCTGACATTGACTTCATGGCATTCTCATAGTTTATAATTGCTGAATCAAGAATACCCAAACGATGTTGTGATCTGGCAAGGATTTCATACGCTTCTTTATCTACATCATCCTTACTTAGAGCAACTGCCTCATACGCGTATTTTAATGCATACCCGTAATTCGTTTGTGCATAATGGCACTGAGCGATCCAATAAGGTGCTTTAGAAGAATTAGGATCCTTAACCGCTGCAGATCTGAATTCTTGTAGAGCATCTCTAACTTTTCCCTGAAGGAAAAGTGTTTTTCCCTTATCGATCATTAACAGTGCGGAGGCCCTGTCCGTTAAATTAGTAGTGCTGTCAGGAGGAGTTGAACCGTTAGCGAATGTTAATGTGCTAATGAACAAAAAGCTCAAAATGATAATGGTTGAACGCATAGATCGTCGTTGTTTAAATGCAGATACAAAAGAAAGCAATTTTTCCTTGTTCTTAAAATTAAATGAGTGAAATCCTTTTACTTAAGCTTCAAATTTTTCGAGTCGATTTTTTCAAGTCAACAAGGTCATGCATCGCAAGTGTCGCAGCCACTATAGCAAGGATTGGTGCGCAAGCAGCACTTATCCAAAGGATCAGCTGAACGATATATGAACTTAAGCCGGAGAGAAAGCCATCAGAAAAATGTTCCCCTGAAAATAAAATGCTAATGTTAACCGGGACAAGGATCATCAATGAATAGATCATTCCTATTCCAACCACGAGCCCTCTGTGTTGTCTCATAAATACGATACTCTCTTCTACATTGAGATCCATACGCTCGTTCACATAATCAAGAAAGCTAAACCCGTAGTAAAAGAATCCGATGATGAAAGTCAAATAAAATACCGGCGATGAGGTCGGGTCTTCCCAGCCAAAATAAGAAATGAGATAAATGACCGTGAAAAAAAAATAATGCCAGAGAATGTTCCTGAAGGCTATTCTCATCCCTCGTATGATATCCTTCATCAACTGTTTCAAGTCAAGGGGATAGGTTTTCCCTGTTAAGATCTTTTCGCATTTCATGCTTAGATAGGAAAGTAAAGGCGAAAGAATAATCACAACGAGATACTTCGCAAATTTCATCAATGTCAGGCCTATTGTTATTTCAATTAACATTCGGATGAGGCTCCATACAATTCCATTCATGGAGTCTGCTTCGATCTCGGTTTGTCGCTCTTGTAAATGATTCCCCAACTTATAAAGGATGAGCATCAATATAGCAGGAGGGATAAAAAACCAGTACAATTTATGTGTTCGTATAAACCGAATGGCTTTTATATATGCTTTAAGTCCAAGAAACAGATCTTTAAAGAAGCGCATGATCAAAATTAATGAAACTCATTAGTTCTTCGGGGCAATCGAGGGATTTCTTATCTTTGACCCTTCATTTTTCAATTTTTGTAAATGTCATTGAGTCCATTAACAGCAATTTCTCCCATAGACGGAAGATACAACAGTAGAACAAAAGAACTTCAGAAATACTTCTCGGAGTTTGGTCTGATCAGATACCGTGTGGTCGTTGAGATCGAGTATTTCATTTCTCTATGTGAAAATAAAGTTGGACCCTTAAATGATTTCCCTTTGGAGAAGATTACTGCTATTCGAAGAATTGGGAATGATTTCTCTGAGGAAGATGCACTGAGGATCAAAGAAATTGAAAAGACGACGAATCATGATGTCAAGGCAGTAGAGTATTTTCTAAAAGAAGAAATGACGAAGCTGGGCTTGGATAAGTATCTTGAATTTATCCATTTCGGTTTAACTTCTCAGGATATTAATAATACTTCAGTTCCTCTTTCTTTGAAAGAAGCAATTCGAGAAGTGTACATACCACAACTTGAACAGTTGATCGGTAAGCTTGAAGAAATGAAGCATGACTGGAAGGAAATCCCGATGTTAGCCAGAACGCATGGTCAACCGGCTTCTCCGACGAGACTGGGTAAAGAGATCCAGGTGTTTTCGGAGCGTCTTTCGATCCAGCTAAATCAGCTAAAAAATATTCCGTACTCTGCAAAATTTGGTGGAGCGACTGGAAATTTCAATGCTCATTTTGTCGCTTTCCCTGAAATTGATTGGGTGACATTTGCTAATCGCTTTGTGAATGACCAGTTGGGATTGAACAGAAGTCAAACGACTACACAGATCGAACATTATGATAATTTGGCTGCTCTTTTTGACTGTTTGAAAAGAATTAATACGATCATTCTTGATCTCGACAGAGATATGTGGACATACATTTCTATGGATTACTTCAAGCAGCGTTTAAAGGAAGGAGAAGTAGGATCTTCTGCAATGCCACACAAAGTGAATCCGATCGATTTCGAGAATTCTGAAGGGAACATTGGAGTGGCGAATGCTTTATATGAACATCTTGCAGCAAAGCTTCCGGTGTCGAGATTACAGCGAGATCTAACTGATTCAACTGTATTAAGGGTTGTAGGAACTCCAATTGCTCACTCAATGATTGCGATGAAAGCCACTATGACAGGATTGAGTAAGCTATTATTAAATGAATCTGAATTTGAAGTCGATCTTGAAAATAACTGGGCGGTTGTTGCAGAAGCAATTCAGACCATATTAAGAAGAGAAGGTTTTCCGAAACCTTATGAAGCACTAAAAGGACTGACAAGAAAAAATGAGAAGGTTTCTATGCAGTCAGTGCACGCATTTATTGATACATTAGACGTCTCTGAAAGTTTGAAATCAGAATTAAAAAGAATTACTCCGCAGAATTATACGGGAGTACAATTAGTAAAGTAACCAATAACTACTAGTATAATGTTAAAACAAACCCTAACATTTTTTACACTTGCGGCTGTCTCGTTGCAAATGGTCATGGCTCAGTCGTATTCGATAAAATGGGGTGATCTGGAAAAAAGATCTGCCCGAATGGTGAGTATTCTGCCTAAATCGGGAGCTGATTTCTATGCTTTAAGATATTCCGGAGGAATGTTCGGATCGTACAAATTTTCAATGCACGATAATTTTAAAATTACGGCTACCGGTAAGATCGAAATGATGGCTGATGGGAGCATGGCAAATTTCGAAACAGCGAGAGTTATTGGAGGGAAATTATATGTATTCCTAACGGACAAAAAGGAAGGGAAGAATAGCATCTTCATGCAGGAGTATGCCAATGATATGACGCCAAAGGGAACAGCAAAAAAATTGGCATCATTTGATTTAGAAAAGAATAGGTCAAGAGGTTTCTTTGATGTGATCAATTCGAGATCGAAGGAATTTTTTGGTGTGATCTGGGAAATCCCGGGAAAGAAAGAAGAAAAGGATCTATATGGTTTCAAGATCTTCGATGATGAAATGAATGAAGTTTCTGATGGAGAATATAAACTTCCATTTGAAGGAAAATTGTCAACAATTCATCAGCATTACCTATCAAATACAGGAGATTATTTCATTTCTGTAATGGAATATGAAGAAGGGGATAAGAAGTTGTTCAAATCATATGTGAATTACAAAGCGACTCACATTTTACAGATCACTCCTGAAGGGATCGAAGAATTTGCGATCAATCTGGAAGGAAAGAGAGTAGAGGCAATGACAATGAATTCTGATAATGACAGAGTCATGACTTTGACTGGAATCTATGGTGATCAGGGTAAGGCAGGTGTTTCTGGATTGTTCTATATGAGAGCAGATTTTGCCAAGCAAGAAGTGATCGATGAAGGATTCTCTAAGTTTGGAAAAGACTTCATTACTCAGGGATGGTCAGATCGTCAGAAAGAGAAAGCAGATAAGAAGTCGGCGAAAGGAAAGGGAGACCCACAGTTGTACAACTACGTGATGAGACAGACTGAAGTACTGAAAGACGGAAGTATCGTTGGATCACTTGAGCAATATTATGTGGTAGTAACTACGTATACTGATCCTAAAACAGGGGCCACAAGAACGACTTATACCTATTACTACAATGACATCGTAGCGTTTAAAGTGAACAAGGATGGTGATTTCGACTGGTTGAAGAAGATCAACAAGTATCAGGTTTCTACAAATGATGGTGGTCCATTTAGCTCTTATGCACGATTCGTTGATAATGGTAAGCTTTGTTTCATCTTCAATGATAACGTAAAGAATTACGATGAGACTGCCGGTAAGTTCATTCAGCCTGCTTCAGGTAAATCAGTATACCCAGCTAATTTTGGGAAAAAGAAGAATGTGGTAGCGATCGTTGAGATCGATCTTGAATCAGGAGATGAATCGCGTAAGACCTTCTTCGATAGAAAAGAGATTACTGCTGTGGCTGTGCCGAAGGAATTTGTGATCGATTACTCTACCAATGAAATGTTGCTATACGCAGTATATGGTAAGAAAGAGAAATTTGGTTTGATGAGTCTGGATATGGATTGATCCAAATTAACAAAACAAAAGGCCGGAGGAATCCGGCCTTTTTTATTTAATAAAATTCTTTTTGAAGTACCTGACGAATGTGAGTAACAATAACAGAACAGAAACGAACAGGAAAGACCTTCCCATGACATCTCCATAGGTACTGTAGAATGTGAGCTCCTTGTTCTTTTGAATTTGTCCTTTGATCACTGCGGGTTCCCACCATTTCGTTTGCTGAAGTACATCTCCTCTCTGATTGATGATACAAGTGATACCCGTGTTCGCTGAACGCGAAACATATCTTCTCGATTCAATCGCTCTCAATCTCGAAAAACTCATGTGTTGCTTATATCCCGGTGTATCTTTCCACCAACCGTCATTGGTGATCACAAAAACGGCTTCAGCACCTTTTCGACATTGAACTGATAACATTTCTCCCCAAATCGATTCATAGCAGATCATGGGAGCGATCGTCGTTTGATTAGAAGTAAAAACCTTAGGCTCTTTTTCAATTCCCAATGACCCAGAAGTACCTCCATTTTCAATGGAAAGATCTTCAAGGAAAGGAAGGTAATGTGAAAAAGGAATGATCTCTACTCCTGGTACCAAAAGAGATTTATGGATATAAGACAGCTCATTCTTGTCATCAATCAGCATTGAAGTATTGTAGTATTCAACGAATCCTGGTCCGTCCATTATTGGTCTGGAAGCCCTTGAATTTTTCTGTTCGAAAACTTTGGCTGTTGAAGCACCTGTCAATAGCGTTGGTACTTTCCAGTTTTTCTTCCGATCGATGAGGTATCTGACATAATCGATCATTGGTGCGTCCTCCTCATAGAAACCCCTACTGATAGCAGTCTCCGGAGCGACAACCATATCGGTTTGTGAGTCGATCATAGGATCCGCCAGATCACAAAGTTTTTTTAATTGAAGGTGGACAGGATCACTGAACTTTTCATTGTAAGGATCAATATTCGGTTGGATCAACACAACGTTCATAGGATCTTTTTTCTCTTCGTAACTATAGTAGGAAATGAGAGATCCCAAAATAGGTAGGAATAGCATTGCGAAAAGCACAATATACAGTGGGGTTTGAATCCGTTTGGATTCTCCTTTGAAATAAACGTTCGAAACGATCCTGAAAACCATTAGGTTCACGAGGATCACCCAGAATGTTCCTCCAAGAACACCCGTGTAGCTGTACCATTGTACCCAGGATGGGAGAATGGAGAAGAAATTTCCAAAATGGATCCATGGCCACGAAAGCTCCCATTGGTAATGAATGTACTCAAAAGCGATCCAGAAAAAAAACAATGACAAATACCCCTCTTTTTTGCCGACAAATTTTTTCGTCCAGTGAAAAAACTGAAAGATCGTTGCCATGAAGATCGTGTTGAAGACAAAAGCCAATATTGCACCTAAAGGACTTGCGAACCAGACCCACCATGTTGTGCCAATGTTGAAAATGAAAAAGGTGATGAGCGCATTGGTGAATACTTTTTTAGACCTGTAGTTTTTTGTAGAGATCGTTTCTTCAACCAGCAATAAGGGAACCCAGGCAACAAAGACAAGTGGAGTGATACTTCCTGTATAAGGAAAAGCAATAACCATCAGGAGCCCTGAGAGTAAGCTCAATAATAATCTGCGATTTTTACTCAATTCGATCATGGACCAAAGGTAAAAGAAAAAGGCCGGATAAACCGGCCTTCTATCTGATCTTACGATCTAATTATTTGAAAATGATCTTCATTTCAACACGTCTGTTCTTCTGACGTCCTTCCGGAGTATCATTCGAAGCAATCGGCATTGTTTCTCCGAAGTAAAGAACATATAAACGAGTTCCGTCGATTCCTTGAGAGATCATGAAGTTTCTAACTGCTTCAGCTCTCTTCTTAGAAAGGATCATGTTCTTCTGATCATCACCTACGTTATCAGTGTGTCCAGAGATCTGAAGACCCCATTCTGTTTTCTTTTGAAGAACAACCGCAAGTTCTGTCAATGAAGGAATAGAAAC
>SBFR01000017.1 GCA_006227105.1 Bacteroidota bacterium | reverse complement strand
AGGATCGTTACGACATGGCAAATAATTCCTGTGGAATATATGAAGCCATCTCAACCATAAACAAAAAAGAGAATTTTCATTACACCATCGATCGAATACCGTTTGAAGAAACCAGAATGGTCAATGAATTGAAAGATCATGCCGCATATCAACGCTCCAATGATCATTTTCAGAAAATGTTTCGATCCCCCAGTAATGAACTTTCTGTATACAAGTCTAATATGCCTGGCTTCATTCCATTTGAGCAAGGGGTCAAACACGTCGATTACATTGCAAAGGACCACGCCGGAAATTTATCGCGATTGTCCTTCGACCTAAAGTTTGATAACACCGGAAAATTTCTGACCCCTCCTTTTTCTAATTATCCGGGAAAAGATCATTTTTTCAAAGGTCCCGGATACCATATACTTGTGAAAAAAGGATCACTATATCAACCACAAGTCATTTCGACCTTAACAACTGGAGAAACGTTCAACTTTGGAGACAAATACCAGGGAATCGAAGAACCAATCCACCTTGAATTCATCGATGAGCCAGATCCAAAAACTTATGTTGAGGTTAGTACTTACAAGGGGAAGAAAAAACAATATCCACTACATTGTTTTTCAAAGTCGTGCACTTCTCAGTTATCTAATTTTGGAGAAATTTCTGTTTTGAAGGATGAATCTGGCCCAAGAATCAACTTGATCTCCGCTACAAATACATTAACTTTTTATGCTGAGGATAAGGAAACTGAGATCGTTGGATTTGATCTCTATATCGATGAAAAGTGGACCTTAGTTGAATACGAATACAAGAACAACACCTTGAAAACAGTTCCATTAACTAACCTTAAAGGAACGAAAAAGGTCCGCCTTATAGTGACGGACCTTGTCGGTAACCAATCTGTTTTTGAAAAGGTAATCTCTTTTTAATCCTCTTCTTCTAATTCTTCATCATCCTCTTCTTCGCCATCCTCTTCGTCGTCCTCATCATCTGGATTTTCGTTGGAATTTTGCACTCCATTTAACTCAGTATGTCTGATCTCACCACCAGTCGAACCTGTAGCCCTTCCAAAATAAACAACCACCAAAGACAAAAGAAGCACCGCTATACCTACGATCTTTGCAAATCCTTTTTTCTTCCAGTTGCTCCACAATGCGAGAAATGCAGATACACCAAGTAAATAGGAAAGAATTGCGAACAATTCAGCGGTTTCCTCATGTTCGTGGATAGTACGATGTGAAACTCCTCCAATCTCTTCGACAATTTCTTCAGCGCCTTCGCCCGAAGCAAAGCTTGGAATCGTAAAAATGGCACCGATAATGAAAAGTACATATCCCGATCTTTTAACGATCTCTGATTTAAATAAATACCCTCCGAGCAAGATCACTAATCCGGCGATTGGAAATAAGATCGGAATGTGATTGACCAATAAATGAAAATGTGCTTGATTCATATTTCTTATGTTTTTAATAATTATTCTTCATCTTCACCAGACATCAGCATCTCTGACATCAGACTATATGCTCCTGAAATTACAATTTTTTGTTGCCAGTTGATTCCAGAGTTTTGAAATTCAATGGCTGTGTAATTATTGTCAGAGGAAAGCACATTTACAGGTTCAGCTCTGAAAACTGTTTTGCCTTGATCCTTTTTTACCTTGATAAATACCACATCCTTTCCATTCAACTCTACCACCGCCTCACTTGGTAAACAATATTCATTTTTATCACCTGCCATGATCGATGCCTTAAAATAGGATCCCGGAGCAATCATTTCATTTTCCTTATCCAGATGACAATGTACTTTGACTGTTCTGTCCTTGGCAATCTCTTTCCCAATGAGAAAAACCGTTGCACCAACTTGCCCGTGATTATCACTGAGATCGATCTTTACATTCTGTCCTTTTCGGATATATTTCAGGTCTTTTTCGAAAACTACCACTTCGGCATGTGAGTGCTTCAGATCGATTATCTCAAGGAGATGATCTTTCGGATCCGCATAAGCTCCAACCTGAACATCAACCTTAGTAACTACGCCATTGAACGGCGCAAGAACGGGAACCGTCTGTTGAATTTCACCTCCCTCGAGTTTCTTGAGGTTCAATCCTGCCATTTTTAATTTGACCTCTAATCCACTCTTTTGCGCTTTAGCTGATAAATAAGCCGCTTTTGCTTGTTGATAGGACTTCCCACTTGCCGCATCATTATCAAATAAGTTCTTTTGTCTTTCGTATTCCGCTTTTTGATAATCAAAATTCCCGATGACCTCAAGGTAATCTTGCTGTAATTGAACTAAGGCGGGATCTTCAAGAGAAATTAACACTTGCCCCTTTTTCACTTCCATCCCATCTAAAACCTCAAGACTCTTAACAAAACCTCCGAATTGAGCGGTTATCACTGTTTTATTTTGTGGTGGGACTTCAATGGTTCCATTCGCATAAACGGTAACACCGATCTTTCTCAATTCAGCCAAACCTTCTTTCACATTTGCATTTTTGATCTGAAGGTCGTTGAGAACAACTTCATTTGAAACAAACGGCTTTTCTTCAGCAACCTGTTGATCTTCCGTTCCACAAGAAAATAAGAAGGTCAATAAAAAGGAATATATAATAGGTTTCATATTACTAGTTTTTATTTGTTAACCAATTCAATTTATATCCGGAAATATTCATTTCAGAAATGGATTGGGCATATTTTATTTTTGTTTCTACAACCATCTGCCTGATCTGCAACAATTCGATCATAGAGATTTCGCCATTCTTATAGGAGAGCTGAGTTTTTAATTCAATTTCAGTCAATTGAGGAATCAATTTGGTCTCATATTGTTCAACTGTCATTGTGATCCCCTGGAATTTTATAACTTCACTCTCGATGGCGGAATATAACCTCGCCCGCTGATATTCCAGATTAAAAGAATTCTGCTCCATCTTCAAATCAATCACCTCTTTGCCTCGTTTATAAGCACCAAAAAAGATCGGAATCTCCAGCGCTATTTGTCCGGATTGAAATCTGTCTCTCTGGAAAAATTCTTTATCCACTCCAAGAACAGAATGCATTCCAACCAGTGTCATATTAACATATCCAAATGATAGATCAGGTAAAGCCCTTGCTCCAATAACTTCTTTCTCTTTAGAAAGCGTCTGCCTGTTCAATTCATAGTATTTCAATTGAGGATGCTCTGAAATTGAAGTAGTATCAAACGAATTCAACTTGATTCTTGCCATCAGCTCCTCATTAACTGTTACTGGTGTTTTAGAACCGATCAAAACCTGTAGATCATTTTCTTTCATTGAGATCTCTTTTTCCATCCTTATCAAATCATTCCGATACTGCATTCTTTTAGATTGAATCAACATCAGATCAACAGTAGAGATTTCGAGATTATCATTTTTTGATTTGGCAATCTTTTCTGTCACCCCAAGTATCGAATCCTGTTCATTCATCAATTTGAGTTGTGTCTTTAAAAGAATTAGCTCCTCACAAACGGTAAGTAATTCCAATTGTAAATCCCTGATTTGCTGGTCTTGTGCGTTGTTTGCCATATCAGCTCGAATGACACCTAATTGTCTTTCCTTAGATATTACTGTGGGAAAAGGTAAGGTCTGAGAAATATTGATGTTGTTGTCTTTATTGTAGAAACTATTCATTTGACCGTATTGCGCACCAATCGTTGTTTTAGGTAATCCCCCATTCATTTTTCCTGTTAACACTTCAATTTCAGGTTGTAATGTTCCCGATAAAATCCGACCATTATTCTCCTTCATTCTGGATACACATTGGTCAATGCTTAATACCTCTTTGACCTGTGTTGATCCTATAAAAGGTGCAAATAGAAAAGGAAGAAGAATTAAAACTGCGCTTTTCATTTTTTTTGTTTTACGTTCTGAAATAAGATAGAAGATGGGCAATACGAACAGGGTCAGAATAGTTGCTGTCACCAATCCCCCAATCACCACAGTTGCCAGTGGCTTTTGAACTTCAGCACCACTTCCATGAGAAATTGCCATCGGCAGGAAGCCCAAAGATGCAACAAGTGCTGTTAAAAGGACCGGTCTTAGTCTGACTCTGGTTCCCATGAGTACAATTCTTAATTTGTTCGTGTAGCCCTCTCTTTTCAATGAATTGAATTCCGAAATCAACACAATTCCATTTAACACAGCGACACCAAAAAGAGCGATAAACCCAACTCCTGCTGAAATTGAAAATGGCATGTCCCTCAACCACAAAGCCAGTATTCCTCCAACTGCCGCAAGAGGAATAGCCGAAAAGATCAACACAGCCTGTTTCAATGATTGAAAGGTCAGGTAAAGTAGGAAGAAGATCATGAACAAAGCGGCTGGAACAGCAATTTTCAAACGCGCTGTTGCATTTTCAAGATTCTTGAAGGTTCCTCCATAGGTAGGATAATAACCTGGCTCGAATTGAACGTTTCTATCAATTGATGCCTGTAGTTCTTTTACAATACTCTGCACATCTCTACCCCTTACGTTAAATCCGACGATTATTCTTCTTTGCGCATCATCTCTTTGAATCTGGTTAGGTCCTTTTTTATATTGAACATTTGCCAATTGATCCAAAGGAACTTGAACACCGGTAGGACTTGTCACCGTAATCGAACGAAGATCATCAATATTCGCTCTACTGGTTGAATCAAGCTTTACGACGAGTTCGAAACGCTTTTCTCCTTCAAAGATCAATCCAGCTGCCTGACCAGCAAAACTTATATTCAAAGAGCGATTGACGTCTTCAATGTCAATTCCAAATCTGGAAAGTGCATCTCTGTCATAGGAAACGATCATTTGAGGGAGTCCGGTCATCTGTTCTACATATACGTCTTGAACTCCATTTATCTTAGAGCATAGACCTCCAATTTTTCCGGCATACTCACTGAGCTTATCGAGATCTTCTCCATACACCTTGACGACAACATCCTGCTTGGCGCCGGTCATTAATTCATTGAATCGCATTTGAATTGGTTGCTGAAAGCCAAAGCTCACCCCAGGTAGATTGTCTTCCAGCATCATTTGCATTTTCTCTGCCAGTTCTTCCTTGTTGCTCGCACTCGTCCATTCATCTTTATCCTTAAGGATGATCATTAGATCGCAGGCTTCCATTGGCATAGGATCCGTCGGAATTTCAGCTGTTCCGATCTTTCCTACCACCTGTTCCACCTCAGGGAAATTCTTTAAAATAATTTCAGAGGCATTTTCAGTGGCTTCAACCGTAGCAGTCAAACTTGATCCGGTAAGCAATCTCATTTCCACTGCAAAATCCCCCTCATCCAACGAAGGAATAAATTCAGCACCAAGATTACTGAAGATCAAACTGCTTATGACCAATAACCCAACAATGCTAGCCACAACAGTTCGCTGTTTTTTGAGCAAGAAATTCAAAGACGGTGTATAGATGGATCGAATTGCTTTGATGATCCTATCACTGATCGTTTCTCTTACCACAATCTTTTTACTCAAGAATACGGATGAGATCATGGGGACATATGTCAAGGATAAGATCAAAGCTCCAAGAATGGCAAACATGACTGTCTGCGCCATCGGCTTGAACATTTTACCTTCTATTCCAATCAGCACCAGTAGTGGTAAATAAACCACCAAAATGATTATTTGACCAAATACTGCACTTTTACTGAATTTTGACGCAGATTGATACACCTGATCATCCAACTGTTTCTGATTAAGTCGAGTGTTACCGTGGTGATAAATAAAATGTAATGTAGATTCAACAATAATTACGGCTCCGTCTACGATTAGACCAAAATCCAAAGCGCCGAGACTCATTAAATTCCCCGATACGCCAAAAATGTTCATCAATGAAATAGCGAAGAGCATTGCCAATGGAATGACTGAAGCAACGATCAATCCGGCTCTAAAATTTCCAAGCAACAGTACCAGAACGAAGATCACGATCAGTGCCCCTTCGATCAGATTTTTTAAAACAGTGGCAATTGCCTTATTCACCAGTTTCGTTCGATCCAAATAGACTTCCAGCTTAACTCCTTGAGGTAACGTCTTTTTGATCTGCTCCATCCGATTTTTGACATCCTCGATTACCTTTGACGAATTGGCTCCCTTCAACATCAGGACAATGCCGCCGACCGCTTCACCGTCTGTATTACTTGTCAAAGCACCGTACCTCACCGCTGAACCAATTCTTACCGAAGCTACGTCTCTAACCAGGACAGGTATTCCTTTGTCATTAATGGTAACAATTGTCTTTTGAATGTCTTCCACAGACTTCATGATTCCTTCCGTTCGGATATATGTGGTTGAAGAAAAACGCTCGATATAAGCTCCACCGGTATTTTGGTTGTTTTTTTCAACCGCACGGAATACATCATTGACAGTCAAACCTAATCCCCTTAACTTGACAGGGTCCAGAGAAATCTCATATTGCTTGACATTTCCACCGAAGCCACTCACATCAGCAACCCCTTCAACTCCTAATAACTGTCTGCGTATAATCCAATCCTGAATAGTTCTTAGTTCGGTTGCATTGAATTTCTTTTCATACCCCTTTTCGGCTTTAACGATGTATTGATAGATTTCACCCAATCCCGTACTTAAAGGCGCCATCGTTGGAGTTCCGAATCCCTCAGCGATCTGACCTTTGGCTTCAACCAGTCTTTCCTGAACTTGCTGACGCGCCCAGTAAATATCAATGTCCTCCTTAAACACAACCGTACATACGCTCAATCCAAAACGACTGAAGGATCTGATCTCTTCAATTCCTGGAATGGTTGCCATCGTCTGTTCAATGGGGAAAGTAACGAAACGTTCGATGTCCTCGGCTCCTGATGATGGTGAGGTTGTAACGATCTGAATCTGGTTATTTGTGATGTCTGGAACTGCATCAATGGGAAGCTCGTTCAACGAAAATGATCCCCAGATGATCAGTCCTATAGTCAGTACTCCAACGATCAGTTTATTGGAGATTGACCAATGAATTATTTTATTTAACATGAAAATTACATTTAATGAAACGACAGGATATAATTATCCATTTAGAATTTCATTAAACGAGTTGTGGGGGATTCCAGACTGATCCAGAGTGGATCTTCGTACTTTTTAATTCGTAGAAAAACGGTTGGTGTTTTGATTCGCTGATGGAGCTTTCCTCCCGAACAATTAAAATATCCATCACATGGTTGGCAATCAAAATCGTTTGAACCTGACCACTTTTAAATGGCAGGTGTCTGTGTTCCTTTTTGTGATGATCATCCTTTTGATAATGATCGTTTAAAAATGACATGAAGTCTTTGTAGCTCTCCTTTCCGGATTGGTGATTCACGTAATGATCCACTAGATCCAAAACTTTGAAATATTCACTTCCCTGCATATTTGGAGCGAGCGACAGAATCGCAATATAAAAGCTCAATATCCAGGCAACTATTTTCATTATTGAATTATGCCATTGTGTTAGGTGATCCAAAATTCATAGGTGGGATCTGGCTGTCATCTTCCTGAATTACACCGAAATGTTGCTCATATTTCTGAACATTTTCAATCAACGCTCTCATGAAACGTTTCGCATTCGTAGGAGTCATGATCACACGCGATCTCACTTTTCCTTTTGGCATACCAGGCATGATCTGCACAAAATCACATACAAATTCGGCAGGAGAATGAGTAATGATCGATAAATTGGAATATACACCTAAAGCAATGTCTTCCGTTAGTTCAATGTTCATTTGATTCTCCTGATTGTTATTCTCCATGATCTGTATATTTCGAGTGAAGTTAATGATTCTTTTTAAGAAGTATGTGACTTGGATAACAAAAAAGGGGAGCTAATGCTCCCCTCTGTTTTATGTTCTGCTAATTTTAATTCTCTAGCAATTCTTCGTAAGCTTCTTTTGAAGCAACTACTACTTTCTGGAAGTCACGAACACCAGTACCTGCAGGGATCAAGTGACCAACGATCACGTTTTCCTTCAGACCCATCAAATGATCTTCCTTACCAGAAATGGCAGCTTCATTCAATACCTTCGTTGTTTCCTGGAAGGAAGCAGCAGAGATAAATGACTGCGTTTGAAGTGAAGCTCTGGTAATACCTTGTAGAAGTGGTGTAGACGTTGCCGGAACAGCATCTCTTGCTTCAACAAGTTTCTTATCAGTTCTCTTCAATTGAGAGTTTTCGTCTCTAAGTCTTCTTGCAGTAATGATCTGACCTGGTTTCAATGTTGTAGAATCACCGGCGTCAACAATTACCTTCTTACCAAACACAGAATCATTTTCTTCCATGATATCCGCTTTGTGCACAGATTGACCTTCAAGGAACTTCGTATCTCCGGCGTCAACGATCTCTGCTTTCAACATCATCTGGCGAACGATCACCTCGAAGTGCTTATCATTGATCTTCACACCCTGAAGACGGTATACTTCCTGAATTTCATTTACAATGTACTCCTGAACTTTAGTAGGTCCTTCGATATTCAAAATATCATTTGGAGTGATCGCACCATCTGACAATGGCTGTCCTGCACGGATGAAATCATTTTCCTGAACAAGGATGTGCTTAGAAAGCGGAACCAAATACTTACGTACTTCACCAGTCTTAGAAGTGATCTGGATCTCACGATTACCTCTTTTGATCTTACCAAATTCAGCAATACCGTCGATTTCAGAAACAACTGCAGGATTCGATGGATTTCTCGCTTCAAATAATTCAGTCACACGTGGAAGACCTCCGGTGATATCCCCTGTTTTACCTGCAACACGCGGGATCTTAACAATAATATCACCAGCTTCAAGCTTATCTCCTTCATTAACCGAAATGTGTGCATCAACCGGTAGAGAGTACTCACGCAATACAGCTTTCGATTTTGGATCGATGATGTGGATTGCAGGGTTCTTCTTCTTATCACGAGATTCAATGATCACTTTTTCAGTAAATCCAGTTTGCTCATCGACTTCTTCACGGTAAGTTACACCTTCAAGAATACTATCAAATACAACCTTACCAGCTACTTCCGAAACGATTACAGCGTTATATGGATCCCATTTACAGATCACATCTCCTTTCTTCACCTTCGTGTTGTTTTCAATCACCAACTCAGATCCGTAAGGGATATTCGCGTTCATCACAACGATTCCTGTTTTCTCATCAGTGATCTTCATTTCAGCTGAACGACCAACAACAACAACTTTCTTCGTTCCATCAGCGTTTTTCTTTTCAATCGTACGTAATTCGTCGATCTCCAATTTACCGCTTGCTTTTGCCTTCATGTCGTTCACATCCGCAATATTCGAAGCGGTACCACCGACGTGGAATGTACGAAGTGTAAGCTGAGTACCTGGTTCACCAATTGATTGAGCAGCAATAACTCCAACTGAATCTCCAAGCTGTGCAAGTCTGTGTGTTGCAAGGTTACGACCGTAACACTTCGAACATACTCCTCGTCTCATCTCACAAGTAAGAACCGAACGGATCTCAACTTCTTCAATACCAGCTTTTTCAATTGTACTTGCAATTTCTTCAGAGATCAGATCTCCTGCTGAACAGATCAATGATTCATTTTCAGGATGATATACATCATGAACCGAAGTTCTTCCTAAAATTCTATCATATAATGGCTCAACGATCTCATCGTTCTTTTTCAAAGCAGTAGCTACAATTCCTCTAAGTGTACCACAGTCGTCAGCGTTGATCACAACATCCTGAGCAACGTCAACAAGTCTACGAGTCAAGTAACCTGCATCGGCCGTTTTAAGGGCAGTATCGGCAAGACCTTTACGAGCACCGTGAGTAGAGATAAAGTACTCAAGGATCGAAAGACCTTCCTTAAAGTTCGAAAGGATAGGGTTTTCAATGATCTCTTGAGATGTAGCACCAGACTTCTGCGGTTTCGCCATCAATCCACGCATTCCAGAAAGCTGACGAATCTGTTCTTTAGATCCACGAGCTCCGGAATCAAACATCATGTAGATCGAGTTGAATCCTTGTCTGTCACTCTTCAATTGCTCCATCAAAGTGTGAGTCAATCTAGAGTTTGTATGTGTCCAGATATCAATGATCTGGTTATATCTTTCATTGTTCGTGATAAGACCCATATTATAGTTCATCATCACTTCTGCAACTTCATTCTCCGCTTTCTTTACCAACTCTTCCTTTTCTTTAGGAATAATGATATCGTCAAGGTTGAACGATAGACCACCTTTAAAGGCCATCTGATAACCCAACATTTTAATATCATCAAGGAATTGAGCAGAACGAGAAGTTCCAGAGATCTTCAATACATGACCGATAATATCACGAAGTGCTTTCTTCGTAAGTACGTCGTTAATGAAACCAACTTCACGAGGAACAAGTTCATTGAACAATACTCGTCCACAAGTTGTTTCGATCATCATCAGTTCAGGCTCACCTTTATCGTTAAGATCATACGATCTTACTTTAATATGAGCATGAAGATCAAGCTTACCTTCATTGTGTGCAATGATCACTTCTTCTGGAGAATAGAAAATACCTCCTTCACCCTTAACGATAATGTCACCTGCTGTCTTCTTACCTTTTGTGATGTAGTAAAGACCAAGTACCATGTCCTGAGAAGGTACCGCGATCGGTGCTCCATTCGCAGGGTTAAGAATGTTGTGAGAAGCAAGCATTAACAACTGTGCTTCAAGAATTGCAGCATTTCCTAATGGAAGGTGAACCGCCATCTGGTCACCATCGAAATCGGCGTTGAAGGCCGTAGTTACCAATGGGTGAAGACGAATTGCTTTTCCTTCGATCAATTTAGGCTGGAATGCCTGAATACCCAATCGGTGAAGTGTAGGGGCACGGTTAAGTAATACAGGGTGTCCTTTCAATACGTTTTCAAGGATATCCCAAACTACCGGCTCTTTACGATCAACGATTTTCTTTGCAGACTTAACCGTTTTCACAATACCTCTTTCGATCATCTTACGGATGATGAACGGCTTGTAAAGCTCCGCAGCCATATCTTTAGGAAGACCACATTCATGTAATTTCAGATCCGGGCCAACGACGATCACCGAACGTGCAGAATAATCCACACGCTTACCAAGTAAGTTTTGACGGAAACGCCCTTGCTTACCTTTCAATGAATCAGAAAGCGACTTCAATGGTCTGTTCGATTCAGTTTTAACCGCAGAAGATTTTCTTGAGTTATCAAACAATGAATCTACAGCTTCCTGAAGCATACGCTTCTCGTTACGAAGGATAACTTCCGGAGCTTTGATCTCGATCAAACGCTTCAAACGGTTGTTACGGATGATCACACGACGATATAGGTCGTTAAGATCTGATGTCGCAAAACGACCTCCATCCAACGGAACTAATGGTCTTAATTCAGGTGGAATAACTGGAACAACTTTCACGATCATCCATTCCGGACGATTTTCAATTCTTTCCTGAGACTCACGCATAGCTTCAACAACCTGAAGACGCTTAAGCGCTTCGTTCTTACGCTGAACTGAAGTTTCGTTATTCGCCTGGTGACGAAGATCATAAGAAGTTTGTTCAAGATCCAATGTTCTAAGAAGATCGTGAAGTGCTTCTGCACCCATCTTTGCGATGAACTTATTTGGATCTGTATCTTCCAAATACTGATTTTCTTTCGGAAGCGTATCAAGGATATCCAGATATTCTTCTTCAGTAAGGAAATCAAGACGTGTTAATGCACTACCATCTAGGTTAGTTGCAATACCAGCCTGGATAACCACGTATCTTTCATAATAGATGATCTGATCCAACTTTTTCGTCGGAAGTCCCAGTAGATAACCGATCTTGTTAGGAAGTGAACGGAAATACCAGATATGAGCAACCGGAACCACCAATGAAATGTGTCCCATTCTCTCACGTCTTACTTTCTTTTCTGTTACTTCAACACCACAACGGTCACAAACGATCCCTTTATAACGGATGCGCTTATATTTTCCACAGTGACATTCATAATCCTTAACCGGTCCGAAGATTCTTTCACAGAACAATCCGTCTCTTTCCGGTTTATATGTACGATAGTTAATCGTTTCCGGCTTAAGTACTTCTCCACTTGATTGCTCAAGGATCACCTCTGGCGATGCCAATGAGATCGTGATCTTGTTAAAGCTACTTTGTTTTTTTGGTGTTTCTTTTCTGTAAGCCATTTTCTTGCTTCTTTTCTAATTCAACAACTCGACGGTTAGTCCAATGAAATATTCAGACACAATCCTCTCAATTCATGTAACAATACATTGAATGATTCAGGAATTCCTGGTTCAGGAATATTGTCTCCTTTAACAATAGACTCGTATGCTTTCGCACGACCCATTACATCATCCGATTTCACCGTTAGGATTTCCTGAAGGATGTTAGCAGCACCGAATGCTTCAAGTGCCCAAACCTCCATTTCTCCGAAACGCTGACCTCCGAACTGAGCCTTACCTCCTAGAGGCTGCTGAGTGATCAATGAGTATGGTCCGATCGAACGAGCGTGCATCTTATCATCAACCATGTGAGATAGTTTCAACATGTAGATCACACCAACAGTTGCAGGCTGGTGGAATTTCTCCCCAGTACCTCCATCAAACAGGTAAGTTTTACCTGATCTTGGAACTCCAGCTTTATCTGTCCAGTCATTGATCTCATCCGGATGCGCTCCATCGAAGATCGGAGTTGCAAACTTAACTCCAAGCTTTTCTCCTGCCCAACCAAGTACAGTTTCATAGATCTGTCCAAGGTTCATACGAGAAGGTACCCCAAGTGGGTTCAATACGATATCCACCGGTGTTCCATCCTCAAGGAACGGCATATCTTCAACACGAACGATGTTCGCTACGATACCCTTGTTTCCGTGACGTCCGGCCATCTTATCACCCACTTTCAGCTTACGCTTCTGAGCAACATATACCTTAGCAAGTTTCACGATTCCTGCTGGAAGTTCATCTCCAACTGAAATATGGAATTTCTTACGCTTATATGTTCCAAGAAGGTCATTCGCCTTGATCGTAAAGTTATGAATCACTCTACCAACCAATGTGTTTACATGGGCATCAGAAGTCCAGTTTGTTGGATTCACGATCGTATAATCGATCGCAAATAAATTCTTCTGAGCGAACTTCGTTCCTTTCTTGATGATCTCTTCTTTGAAGTTATTGTAAACTCCAGCAGACTTATTTTCTCCAAGAACCTTAAGTAGTTTTTCAACTAACTTTTCCTTTAGAGCTGCATAATCCTTTTCGTATTCCGCATCAAGAGTCTCAAGTACAGGCTTATCCTGAGCTTTCGCTTTTCTATCCTTGATTGCACGAGAGAACAACTTCTTCTCAATAACTACACCTCTTAAAGAAGGTCCAGCTTTCAATGAAGCATCTTTAACATCTCCTGCTTTATCTCCGAAGATCGCTCTAAGAAGTTTTTCTTCCGGTGAAGGATCTGTTTCTCCTTTAGGAGTGATCTTACCGATTAGAATGTCACCTTCTTTGATCTCAGCACCGATTCTGATCAATCCGTTCTCGTCAAGATCTTTCGTTGCTTCTTCAGAAACGTTAGGAATATCCGCTGTTAATTCTTCCATACCTCTCTTTGTATCTCTTACTTCAAGAGAATACTCATCAATATGGATAGAAGTAAATACATCATCACGAACAACTCTTTCAGAGATCACGATCGCATCCTCGAAGTTATATCCTTTCCAAGGCATGAACGCTACTTTCAAGTTTTGTCCAAGTGCAAGTTCTCCTTGCTGAGTTGCATATCCTTCACATAGTACCTGTCCTTTTTCGACGCGATCTCCTTTTTGAACGATCGGCTTAAGGTTGATACATGTACTTTGGTTTGTCTTTGCAAATTTAGTTAGAGGATATCTTGTGATCTCGCTATCGAAGCTCACTAACTTGTCCTCATTATTCCAATCGTACTTTATTACGATCTCATTCGCATCAACATATTCAACAACTCCTGAACCTTCAGCATTGATCAATACACGTGAATCACGTGCAACCAACTGCTCAATTCCAGTTCCAACGATCGGCGAATTCGGCTTTAAAAGCGGAACTGCCTGACGCTGCATGTTAGATCCCATCAGGGCACGGTTGGCATCATCGTGCTCAAGGAATGGAATAGAAGATGCGGCGATCGATGCGATCTGGTTGGCACCTACATCCATTAAATTCAATTCAGATGGTCCCACAACAGGGAAGTCACCTTCATATCTTGCCTTAACAACATCAGTAAGGAAATTACCTTTTGCGTCAACTTTTGCATTTGCCTGTGCGATCATTTTCGCATCCTCTTCTTCAGCAGAAAGATAAAGCGGCTCCTTTTCAAGGGCTACTTTTCCGTTTTCTACTTTTCTATAAGGAGTTTCAATGAATCCTAATTTGTTCACCTTCGCGAAAACACAAAGAGAGGAGATCAAACCAATGTTTGGTCCTTCCGGTGTTTCAATTGTACAAAGACGACCGTAGTGAGTGTAGTGAACGTCACGCACCTCGAATCCTGCTCTTTCTCTCGAAAGACCACCAGGTCCTAGTGCAGACAAACGACGCTTGTGAGTTACCTCTGACAGCGGGTTTGTCTGGTCCATAAACTGAGAAAGCTGGTTGGTTCCGAAGAATGAGTTGATCACTGATGACAGAGTCTTCGCATTAATAAGGTCAATTGGAGTAAAGACCTCATTGTCACGAACGTTCATTCTTTCACGGATCGTTCTTGCCATTCTTGCAAGACCTACACCGAATTGAGCATATAGCTGTTCACCAACTGTTCTTACACGTCTGTTTGATAAGTGATCGATATCATCTACATCTGCTTTTGAATTGATTAATTCAATCAAATACTTGATGATCTTGATCATATCTGTCTTCGTAAGTACTCTCGATTCTTCCGTATCGTCAAGTCCTAATTTCTTATTCAAACGGAAACGACCTACCTCACCAAGATCGTAACGAGTATCAGAGAAGAACAATTTCTCAAAAACTCCCTTGGCAGTTTCATAATCTGGTGGTTCAGCGTTTCTCAACTGACGGTAAATGTGTTCTACCGCTTCTTTTTCTGAATTTGAAGTATCTTTTTGAAGCGTATTGTAAATGATCGAGTAATCCGCAGAATTCACATCTTCCTTGTGAAGGATAATGTTCTTCACACCTGAATCTACGATCAAATCAATGTGCTCGTCTTCTAAAATTGTTTCACGATCTAAAAGGACCTCGTTTCTTTCGATTGATACAACTTCTCCTGTATCTTCATCAACGAAGTCTTCGATCCATGACTTAAGAACTCTTGCCGCAAGACGACGACCAGTTAACTTTTTCAAGTTAGCCTTTGTCGCTTTAATTTCGTCTGCTAGACCAAAGATCCCTAAAATATCTTTATCACTTTCATATCCAATCGCTCTGAAAAGAGTAGTTACAGGTAACTTCTTCTTACGATCGATATAAGCGTACATTACATTGTTGATGTCAGTAGCAAATTCAATCCAAGAACCCTTGAATGGAATTACTCTGGCAGAATACAACTTCGTACCATTAGCGTGACGTGATTGTCCAAAGAACACACCTGGTGAACGGTGCAACTGAGATACGATAACTCTCTCAGCTCCATTCACTACAAATGATCCTTTAGGAGTCATGTACGGAATAGTACCAAGGTATACATCCTGAACGATAGTTTCAAAATCTTCGTGTTCAGGGTCTGTACAATAAAGCTTAAGTTTTGCCTTAAGTGGAACACTATACGTCAATCCTCTCTCGATACACTCTTCAATTGTGTAACGTGGCGGATCGATAAAGTAATCCAAAAATTCAAGTACAAACTGATTTCGGGTATCGGTGATCGGGAAGTTTTCTGCGAAAACTTTGTATAATCCCTCACCTTCCCTGTTTTCCGGAGTAGTCTCTAATTGAAAGAACTCCTGGAAGGACTTCAACTGGATGTCGAGGAAGTCCGGATATTCAAAATTCGCAATGCTTGATGCAAAACTAATTCTCTTCGAAGTATTGTTTGATGTTGCCAAGGCCAAACGATTTTATTTAAAAAAATGTAAGTTAACTCTGTGATTAACACATTAAAACAGGAATAGGCATCCCGAAAATCGGGACGCCTTTCCTAAATATGAAGAAGATTATTACTTAATCTCAACTTCAGCTCCAGCCTCTTCAAGAGACTTCTTAAGTCCTTCAGCTTCGTCTTTAGACACACCTTCTTTCAAAGTTGCAGGTGCACCATCAACTAGGTCTTTAGACTCTTTCAAACCGTTACCTGTCAATTCCTTAACAAGTTTAACTACAGCTAGTTTGTTAGCTCCACCTGCCTTAAGAATAACATCGAATTCAGTCTTCTCAGCAGCAGCTTCACCACCACCAGCAGCAGCACCACCAGCTACCATTACTGGAGCAGCAGCAGCAGGTTCGATACCATACTCATCCTTTAGGATAGTAGCTAATTCATTTACTTCCTTAACTGTAAGGTTTACAAGCGTTTCCGCGATTTGCTTTAGATCAGCCATTTTTATTTGTTTTTAAAAAGGTTCAAAAAATTAATTAATTGTTTTAAGCTCTTTCTTCGAGCGTTTTAAGGATACCAGCAATCTTACTACCGGCTCCTGTAAGTCCAGAAACAACGTTCTTAGCAGGACTTTGAAGCAATCCGATGATATCACCGATCAATTCTTCTCTGCTCTTCAGGTTATCAAGTGCATCCAATTGGTTGTCACCGATATATATTGCTTCTTCAATATAAGCACCCTTTAGAACAGGCTTATCGTTCTTTTTACGGAACTCTTTGATCAATTTCGCCGGAGCGTTACCAACTTCGCTGAACATGATCGAAGTTGCTCCTGAAAGCACTTCTCTCAAATTTCCAAAGTCTTTTCCTTCTACGCGATCCATTGCCTTTTCCAACAATGTGTTTTTTACAACGCGCATACGAATATTCGACTGGAAACATTTTCTACGAAGATTGTTTACCACTTCTACTGTTAATTCCGCTGTGTCTGCCAAATAGAAAATATTTGCATTTGATAACTCAACTGCAAGATCATCTATGTACTTTGCTTTTTCTTCTTTAGTCATTTTCTTAAGTTTTTTAAGCAACTACAGACTTAGCATCCACCTGTACACCAGGACTCATAGTAGAACTCAAGTAGATACTCTTAATGTAAGTCCCCTTTGCAGCGGATGGTTTCATTTTGATCAATGTTTGGATCAATTCATTTGCGTTCTCACGGATCTTACTTCCTTCGAAGCTCACTTTTCCAACAGATGTATGCACGATACCGTACTTATCAACTTTGAAATCGATCTTACCCGCTTTCACTTCCTGAACTGCTTTACCAACTTCCATTGTTACAGTACCTGTTTTAGGGTTTGGCATTAAACCTCTAGGTCCTAAAATACGACCCAAAGCACCAACTTTACCCATAACAGCAGGCATTGTAATAATCACATCGATGTCTGTCCATCCACCTTTGATCTTATCAATGTACTCGTCCAATCCAACGAAATCAGCACCAGCTTCTTTAGCTTCATTTTCCTTGTCAGGAGTACAAAGTACAAGTACTCTTACATCCTTACCAGTTCCATGAGGTAAAGCAACTGTACCACGAACCATTTGATTCGCTTTACGTGGATCTACACCTAAACGTACACTGATGTCAACAGAGGCATCAAATTTAGTTGTAGTGATGTCCTTAACTAAGTCACATGCTTCAGTTAAGGTATAAGGCTTTGCCAAATCGAATTTAGCAAGTACCTCTTTTCTCTTTTTAGATACTCTTCCCATAACTTAACAATTACTTAGATTTAGGTGCCTCACCACCTTTAACATTCACACCCATACTTCTTGCAGTTCCTGCAACCATTGACATGGCAGCATCTACTGTGAAGCAATTCAAATCCGGCAGTTTATCTTCAGCGATTGTACGGATCTGATCCCAAGAAATCGTACCAACCTTAACACGGTTAGGTTCTGCTGATCCCTTTTTGATCTTTGTCTGTTCAATAATCTGAACTGCTGCTGGTGGGGTTTTAAGTACAAAATCAAATGATTTGTCACCGTAAACGGTGATCACCACTGGAACAACCTTACCCGGCTTATCCTGCGTACGTGCATTAAACTGCTTGCAGAATTCCATAATGTTGACACCCTTAGCACCAAGTGCTGGTCCAACAGGAGGAGACGGATTGGCTGCACCACCTTTGATCTGTAGCTTGATCAACGCTGCTACTTCTTTAGCCATTTGTATATAAATTATGTAGTCAAACGTAAGTACTCACGGGAAGCTTTAATCGTGTTCCTTACTCCTACGGTTAATACAACTTAAATTTCTTTTTCCACTTGCATGTAGCTAAGCTCAAGCAAGTTCTTTCTTCCAAAGATCTTCACCATCACCTTCAACTTCTTCTTCTCTTCATTGATCTCGTCGATCACTCCACTGAAGTTATTGAATGGTCCATCGATTACTTTAACTGATTCACCAATAACAAAAGGAATCTTCATTTCTTCCTCTGTTTCGCTTAGTTCATCAACTTTTCCTAAAATACGGTTCACTTCGCTCATTCTCATTGGAACAGGATCTCCACCTTTTTCGGTTCCAAGGAATCCGATAACATTAGGAATACTCTTGATTACGTGAGTCACCTCACCTACAAGAGCTGCTTCAATAAGAACGTAACCCGGTAAATAAGCTCTTTCTTTGCTCACTTTTTTACCATTACGAATCTGGAATACCTTTTCAGTTGGGATCAACACCTGCGAAACATAATCATTCAGTTTCAATCGGGTAATCTCAAGTTCAAGATATTCTTTCACTTTCTTTTCTTTACCACTTACGGCGCGAACTACGTACCAACGCTTTTTAATATCTCCCATTTGTTCCGCTTAAAACATTCCGTAAATGAATCCAAGAGCCCCTTTCCAGAACGACTTAGCATCACCAGTAATACCAAAAGCAAAGTCCATTGCAAAAATGATCAATGCAATCATTACAGATGAAACCACAACAATAATTGTGTTTGCCTGAAGCTCCTTCCATGTAGGCCACGTAACATTGTGAACCATTTCGGTCACAGTTTCGCTGAAATATTCTTTAATTTTTGACACGTCTGTTCATTTTGCACGGGCGGTAGGATTCGAACCCACGACCAATGGTTTTGGAGACCACTACTCTACCAGCTGAGCTACGCCCGTATAAAAAGGGGAGCGAGCTCCCCTTATATTGAATGATATTTCAATTTTATTAAGCGATGATCTCAGTAACCTGACCAGCACCTACAGTTCTACCACCCTCACGGATCGCGAAACGTAGACCTTTATCCATCGCTACAGGTACGATCAACTTAACATTGATTGTTACGTTATCACCTGGCATTACCATCTCACGTCCGTCTGTAAGTAGGATCTCTCCTGTTACGTCAGTTGTACGGAAGTAGAACTGAGGACGATATTTGTTATGGAATGGAGTGTGACGTCCACCTTCTTCTTTCTTAAGTACATAGATCTCAGCTTTGAAATCAGTGTGTGGTGTAGTTGAACCTGGCTTACAGATAACCATTCCACGCTTGATCTGAGATTTTTCAATACCTCTCAAAAGTAGACCAACGTTATCTCCTGCTTCACCTCTGTCAAGGATCTTACGGAACATCTCAACCCCAGTTACTGTAGAAGTAAGCTTCTCAGTACCCATTCCTAGGATATCAACTGCTTCACCAGAGTTAATAACTCCTGTTTCGATACGTCCTGTAGCAACTGTACCACGACCTGTGATCGTAAATACGTCTTCTACTGGCATAAGGAATGGCTTATCGATATCACGTGGAGGAAGTTCGATATATGAATCAACTGCATCCATCAAAGCTTCAACTGTTTCAACCCACTTTGGCTCACCGTTCAATGCTCCAAGAGCAGAACCTTGAATTACTGGTGCGTTATCTCCGTCATACTGGTAGAAAGAAAGAAGTTCTCTTACTTCCATTTCTACAAGCTCTAACAATTCTGGATCGTCAACCATATCCACTTTGTTCATGAAAACAACAATTCTTGGAACACCAACCTGGCGACCTAGAAGGATATGCTCACGAGTTTGTGGCATTGGTCCGTCTGTTGCAGCAACAACAAGGATAGCTCCATCCATCTGAGCAGCTCCAGTAACCATGTTCTTCACGTAATCCGCGTGACCTGGACAGTCAACGTGTGCATAGTGACGATTCACAGTTTGGTACTCGATGTGAGAAGTGTTAATAGTAATACCACGTTCTTTTTCTTCTGGTGCGTTATCGATAGAAGAGAAATCACGTGATTCAGCCAATCCTTTAGCAGCTAATACGCTAGAGATTGCAGCTGTTAATGTTGTTTTACCGTGGTCAACGTGACCGATGGTCCCGATGTTCACGTGTGGTTTGGAACGATCAAAATTTTCCTTAGCCATTGTTCTATTTGTTACTAGTTAATAAAAAAACAAACTTTTATATACACAAAATTTCACCCATCCTTGGGTGAAACAAATTTTTCCGGTGGAGCCAATGACGAGATTTGAACTCGTGACCTCTTCCTTACCAAGGAAGCGCTCTACCCCTGAGCTACACCGGCCTGTTCTTTCAAAATTGAGCGGGAGACGAGATTCGAACTCGCGACCCTCAGCTTGGAAGGCTGACGCTCTACCAACTGAGCTACTCCCGCTTAAAAAAAATAATAAATCCGCTGTGGGGAGAGCAGGATTCGAACCTGCGAAGACTAGGTCAGCAGATTTACAGTCTGCCCTCGTTGGCCGCTTGAGTATCTCCCCAACATTCCTGAGCCGGTGGAGGGATTCGAACCCCCGACCAGCTGATTACAAATCAGCTGCTCTGGCCAACTGAGCTACACCGGCGGTGTTGGTAATAATTATAATATTGAAAGAACGTAATGTGTTTCTCCCGTTTTGGGTTTGCAAATGTATGAAAGAAATCTTTTAATGCAAGAGAAAAAATTAATTTTTTTTAAAAAAATAAAGCGCCCAAAAAGAGCGCTTTTCTATATCATTGAAAATGTTGTGCTTATGCAACCTTCTCTTTATGCTTTTTTACCTGCTTTCTTAATGCTTCAACCACAAGATCCGTTGCTTCCTCAAAAGAATCGCATTGCTTTTTAGCGAAAAGCTCTTTACCAGGAATATGCACCTTGATCTCCGATATCTTATTATCAAATGCCTTTTCCTTGTCTAACCTCAAATAGACTTCCACTGAAATAATATTATCAAAAAACAGATTTAATTTTCCAACCTTTTCATTGATGAAATCAAGAAGCTTTTGATCAGCCTTGAAATGTACAGATTGCACTTGAATGTTCATGACTTTAATTTTTGTGCCCACGCGGATGAGCTTGTGAATAAATCTGGTTCAATTTTGCAAACGAATTGTGAGTATACACTTGAGTTGCTGAAAGATTGGCATGTCCCAAAAGATCTTTTAATGTCTCAAGCCCTGCACCATTATTTAACATATGCGTAGCAAATGTGTGTCTTAACACGTGCGGACTAGCCTTATCCAAACTCGCTGCCTTACCAAGGTACTTATTTATTCTTCTATAAACAAACTTTGGATATAATTTATTACCATTTTTTAACGTAAATAAATAGTCTCCTTTTTCCTCCAGATTTTTCTTTGATGAGGCATATTCTTTCAACTCATCAAATAAAGAACTGCTTAATGGAATTATTCTTTCCTTGTTCCTTTTTCCCAGTACTTTGATTCTTTTGTCGATCAAATCACTTTTCTTCAG
>SBFR01000006.1 GCA_006227105.1 Bacteroidota bacterium | reverse complement strand
ATGAAGATCGCTTTACTCGGAAATCCAAATACCGGTAAAAGCTCAGTGTTCAATATGCTGACCGGATTAAGGCAGCATGTAGGGAACTTCCCCGGAGTAACTGTAGATAAAAAGGTTGGGGAGATCAAAATTGGAGAAGAGACGCATACCCTGATCGATTTTCCTGGTACATACAGCTTATACCCGCGTTCCAAGGACGAACAAGTTGTCTATGATGTTTTGACCAATCCGACCAATCAGGATTACCCGGATCTGATCATGATCATTGCTGATGCATCGAATCTGGAACGAAACCTATTCTTCTTTTCACAGATCTATGATCTTGGAATGCCCTGTGTTCTGGTATTGAACATGAACGACGTTGCTCAAAGAGCTGGCAAGCACATCAACATTGAAAAGTTGAAGGAAGCTTTCCCTGGTGCATCAATTGAAGGAAGTAATGCCAGACTGGGAACCGGGAAAGAACGAATCCTTTCTCTTCTTGAAAATGCTGCTGATAAGCGACCAGAAAGCAAGTTCTTAAAGGGAAGTGAAATCTGTTCACTAGATGATCTTCAGTGTCAGGAACAAGAAGCTTCATTGCGCTATCAACAAATTAGCGGATTGATCAAAGAGATCCAGGAAATCAAAGAAATTCCAAAAAAAGACATGAACAAGATCGATAAGATCCTGGTTCATCCTGTTTTCGGATATGTGATCTTTGCCGCCATTTTAATGGTGATCTTTCAGTTCATTTACTCCTTTGCAGCCTACCCTATGGACCTCATTGACGGTTGGTTTGCAGAGTTAAGTGGTTTTCTATCCAGATCCCTTCCTGAAGGGATATTCAGTGATCTGATCAGTCAGGGCATTGTTCCTGGTATAGGTGGAGTTGTCATCTTCATTCCGCAGATCGCCTTACTGTTTTTCTTTATCAGTATTCTGGAGGAAACAGGGTATCTGGCTAGAGTGGTTTTCATCATGGACCGACTCATGCGACCTTTTGGGTTGAATGGGAAAAGTGTAGTTCCACTACTCTCGAGTGTTGCTTGTGCAATTCCTGGGGTTATGGCGGCGCGAACAATTACGGACTGGAAAGAACGGATGATCACCATCCTAGTTGCTCCACTAATGAGCTGCAGTGCTCGAATCCCTGTCTATACCTTACTGATTTCTCTTGTTATTCCGAACGAGACTGTATTTGGTTTTATGAATCTTCAGGGACTGGTTCTTTTCTCGTTATACGCTTTGGGACTTGTCTCAGCGTTGGTGATTGCCTGGATCTTGAAAATCTTTATCAAAACGAGAGAAAAAGGCTTCCTTTTGCTTGAATTACCGGGATACAAGGCTCCTCAATTGAAAAATGTGGGACTTACCGTTTTGGAGAAAGTGAAAGTCTTCGTTTTCGATGCTGGAAAGGTCATACTGGCCATTTCGATCATCTTGTGGGCATTAGCGAGTTATGGACCGGGCGATGATATGATCAATGCCGAAAAAGAGGCAAGAAAAAGTGCCCTTGCTCATCAGTTCGATCAGGAAGAGACTGAACAACTCGTCGCCTCTGAAAAGTTGGAGCATTCCTACATCGGTGTTTTTGGAAAATCAATTGAGCCGGTTATTCAGCCATTGGGTTATGACTGGAAGGTTGGGATTTCCCTCATTACTTCCTTTGCCGCCCGAGAAGTGTTTGTAGGCTCACTTGCTACTATTTATGCCGTTCATGATGACGGAGAAGAAAACAAACGGTTGATCGATCGATTGAGAGAAGAAAAACGAAAAGACGGTTCACCTGTCTATTCCCTTGCAATGGGCTTGAGTCTTATGGTCTATTATGTATTTGCTATGCAGTGCATGTCCACTTTGGCTGTTGTAAAACGAGAGACCAAGAGCTGGAAATGGCCTTTGTTCCAATTAGTATTTATGGGAGTCCTTGCCTACGTAGGAGCATGGATCACATTCTCAATTTTCAGCTGATGCAAACCATCCTTGTGGCCATATGCGTGATTGGAGCCGTTGCATATATCGGTTACACTCTCTGGAAACAGTTTTTCAAGAAGGATGAAACGTGCGATAAGTGCAATTGATAGAACAAGGAGCATAGACCGCTCCCGATAAATCGGGACAAGTTACGCTGATAGAGCATAGACTGATTACAAATCACTGATCACTGATCACTTGTCACTTAATCAAAGTCTACCCCTTGCGCTTTTAATGACTTTTTCGCGAACCATGCATAGAAAGCCAGGTATGCAAAACAGATCATTCCAACAATAAACGAAGGTTGGATACCGATCACATCCGATAATTTACCTTGTAAAGGTGGGATCAATGCTCCTCCAAGGATCATCATCACAAGAAATGCAGCTCCCTGAGGTTGATGTTTGCCTAATCCACCCAAAGCAAGTGAAAAGATGCACGGCCACATGATCGAGCAAAACAACCCTCCACTTAAGAAAGCATAGATCGCAATGTCTCCTTTGGTCATCAATCCAGTAAGAACTGCAATTACCCCAAGTACACCAAATACACCCAGTGTAAGTGCAGGCTTATCCTTTGTCAGATAAAACGCAGCGATCTGAACAATTACACAGACTATGTACCAGTACAGCATATCTACTTTATACCCTGCGGCAGCCGTCAATCCTAACACAACTCCAAAGGCGATTAGTGGAACGATGAAACGAAGGACCGTTTTTGTTTGTTGAGAAAGATCAAAAGCGTTTACTGCCCCTGCCCATCTACCGATCATCAATGATCCCCAGAACATGGCCACATATGGAGCGATCTCACTGGAAGTGTGACTACCAAAGTCCTTTTGCTTTAGTAATTCTCCAAGATTACTTCCAATGGCTACCTCCACTCCAACGTATACAAAGATCGCAAGCATTCCCAGGGTCAATTGAGGATATTTCATTGCTCCCCAGCCCTCGCTTTCCTTGCTCTTTCCCATGAAAAAAGCGAGAATCAATCCCAAAACGGTTACAGCTAATCCGGCAGAATACCATACCATTCGTTTTTGATCCAAAGGTTTTTTGATCTCCGAAATTTTTGTTTCGATCTGCGCTTTGGTCTCCAGTTGAACTGCCGTTAATTCAGTCAGTTCCTTTCCTTGTTCATCTTTAGTTACAAGATCCAGATCGTGTTCGAGCTGTATGATGTCTTTTGCTTCATCACTTCGATAGCTCATGAACACAGGCGTAAAGCAAACAGCAAGTGAAAG
>SBFR01000094.1 GCA_006227105.1 Bacteroidota bacterium | reverse complement strand
ATCACTGCCCTACTTGCCGGAATGGTGACTGCTTTTTGCGGACCGATCAGCTTTGTCGGACTTGCAATTCCCAATTTAAGTCGGATCATTTTCAAGACAGCGAATCACAGGAAGCTCACCTACGCTAATATTATTCTTGGCGCTCACTTTTTATTGATTGCGGACCTCATTACCATCTTGTTTGAACCAATCATTTTAATTCCAATCAACGCCATCACCGCCTTGATCGGAGCTCCTTTTATTATGTTAATCATTATAAAGAAATTGAAGTGATCGAATTGAAGAACATAGCAATTGGATATACTTCTACATTGATAGGAGTCAATGAGATGATACTTCGACCAGGTGAGATAAAAGCACTGATCGGCGCCAATGGAATGGGTAAAACGACGTTTCTAAAGACGTTAATGAATCAAATCCCACCCATAAGTGGAAACATTACAATTGACGACATTTCTCTTCATAAACTGGATAGAGCTAAACTCTCAAGACTTGTGTCTTTTATCGGTCATGGATTCAAAGGGGTGGACGGACTAACTGTTTTGGAGTATATACTTCTTGGCAGAACACCTTATCTAGATCGATTTGGTTCAGTTTCAGATGGGGATAAGTTGATTGCTCTTGAAGCGTTAAAATCTGCCGGTATCGAATATTTATCAGACCGTAATACTTCTGAGCTAAGTGATGGACAGCTCCAATTAGCCTCGATCGCAAGAGCACTGGCACAGGAGACACCCTATATTATCATGGATGAACCCACCACTTTCCTCGATTATAGAAATAGAGAGATCATCTTTAACCTCCTGATCGAATTAACAAATAAAGGAAAGGGAATATTGTTTTCTACTCATGAACTTGATATGGTTTCAAAGCGTCAGATACCCGTCGCAGTTATTTCAAGTGAACAGAAAATGATACTTCTTGATCGTTGTCCTGAAATGGACCAATTGATCAAATTATGTTTTTAGTTCCTTATTCACTTTAAGAATAGAGCCAATACAATAGCAGCACAACCGAAACAGGAAGAAAACCATAGAGAAGTAACTTCTTCACTATCCTCAATGTATATTTGCTTTCTGCATACCTTACCATCCGTTCAAAACCTTCTGACTTCACAATTAGACCTTCGATTTTATGTTTATTGAAATCATTAAATTTTCTGATCGATTCACTTCCAGAAATCAATAAGATGAGAGCGTTTGGCCATTTCTTACGGTAGATCTTTATTGCGTCAATCCCTGTGATATCATCCAGATTATAATCAACAAAAAGGATGTCTGGCCTGAGATCCAGAGTATAAATTGATTCAACCACCGAACCCATGTGCATCACTTTCCCGAAACCCTTATTTTCTAAATACTTTTTAAAGGTCATTCCAAAAACAGGGTCATCATCAATTATCAGTATCTCATTCGACTTTTTCATGCTTTAGTAATTATTCCAATTCTTCAATATTTCATTGAGCTCATCACAAAACTGTCTCGAAAGATCAAAGTTCAGATTCGGCTCTTCTAATGTTCTTGCCATCTCATGAAGATCCGAAAGGTCAAAAAGATCCAAAGAAGGCTTAAGCTGGTGTGCTAACCGACCTATTTTCTCCGCATTTTTATCTTTCAGGGCCTCTTCAATTTCACCAACAATTTTTGACGTATTTGTCAAGAATGTTGATCGAATCACTTGTATAAATTCCTGATCCCCATTGCTCAACTCATTCAATTTTTCAAAACTTGGAACAGCGACTTGTTTAGCGCCTGACTTCATTAAAACATTGTTCAGTATGGTCTTCAATTTCTCCGAAGTAAATGGTTTACTCAAACAATCGTCCATGCCTACACTTTTATAGTACTCCTGATCTTTCGCAGAAACATTGGCTGTCAGCGCGACTACTGGCACTGACAATCTGAGATCTTCCTTTATTTTCTTTAAGGCCGTCAACCCATCCATAACCGGCATTTGAATATCCATTAGGATAAGGTCGAAAGATTCATTTTTCATTGCACTCAAGGCTTCAGCACCATTTCCAACAATTCGAAATGATGCATTCATTCTTTCAAGTAGTTTACTGATCAATAATTGATTCATTTCATTATCCTCAGCAATCAATATGTTAAAGGAAGAAAGATCAATTTCTTCTATCTCACCCTTCGATTCATCTTGAAGAATGATGCTATTCATTTTCTCAAACTCTAATTCAAAATAGAAGATTGAACCCACCCCCAACTCACTTTCAACCTTTAATTCTCCCCCCATTAATTCAACTAAACTCTTACAGATTGTCAATCCTAAACCTGATCCTCCAAAATTCCGTGAAATACTCGGATCCTCCTGAACAAAGGTTTCGAAGATCAATTTTAAATTTTCTTCACTGATTCCTTTTCCAGTATCTCTCACCTCTAACTTCACCCTGATCGTTGAATCATTTTCTTCCAGCACAATAATATTAATTGACACTTCACCCTTAGTTGTAAACTTCAGCGCATTATGCGTTAAATTGAACAGGACCTGATTAATCTTCAGATGATCTGCCATCACCAGTCCATTTAACCCCGGATCTACATTTAAATGGAGCTCAAGCTGTTTCTCATTTGCTTGCGGTTTAAAACTGTTGTAAACATTATTGACCAAATTATTCAAATCCACTTCAGTAAATGAAAGCTCCATTTTACCTGATTCTATCTTCGCGAAATCAAGGATATCATTGATAATACTTAATAAGTTTAGAGAGGAAGTCCGGATAGCGTTAACGTACATTGATTGTTCATTATCTAAATCCGTATCGATCAATAGCTCAAGCATTCCGCTGATCGCATGAAGCGGAGTTCTGATCTCATGGCTCATGTTTGCCATAAATGATTCTTTCAAGCTTACTGATTGTAGCGCCTGATCCTTTGCTTCGATCAGTTGTTTTTGTAAATTGATTCGATCTGTAATGTCTATGTGAATCCCGAGCGAACCAGTCACTTCTCCCGTTTCATTAAAAATAGGAGCCCCAGATATAATTACCCATTTTACTTCTCCGGACTTACATTTGATTCTCACTTCATACACTCCAGATTCTCCTTTGTTTCGATTGGAGACTTGTTCATCCATAGTATCAACATCTTCAGCAAAGGCTAATGTATCGCGTGCATTTTGACCTATTAATTCTTCTTCGGTATATCCAACCAACTTACAAAAAGCAGGATATACCTTTGTAATTACTTCATTTTGATCAACCTCAATAAGTCCGAAATCTAAGTTTTCAATGATCTTTCTGTATTTATCTTCAACTTTTTTCAAACTCTCTTTATGATGGACAATTTCAGTAACATCCTGATATCTCCAAATAAACCCATTCATCTTACCATTCTCAATTACTGGGATAAAATCCCTTTCGAGAATTCGACCATCTTTCATTTTCAAAATTTCTCCATAAACAGGATCCTGATCAAGAATAATTTGCTCAATTCGTTCAATAAAATGTTCATTATTAATAAATAGATCTGCACTTCTTTTAGCTGCTTCTTCACAATCCATTCCTTCCAGTTGAGAAGGCTGTACTGGCACACCGAAAATATCGCAGAACAGTTGATTCGCCATGATCACCTTTCGATCATACGATTCCGCCAAGACACCAACTTGCATGTTTTCTATGATGGCTGACAATCTGGAATTAAGATTGATCAATTCGTTCTCGTATTTCAAAATTGTTGTGACGTCTTTTAAATACAGATTCACATATTGGTTTTCCGGAAAAGGAACTATTGTGATTTCAAAGGTTTTTCCACCGACATCTTTGATCTTGTTAGCAATGACATTCTTACCGCTTATTTCAGGAATGAATTCATTCCAAAAAGGATGAGAATCATTTTCAAGTAACTCATACGCCTTTGGATTAGCATAAAGAAGATCACCCTTAAAATCAATTCGGAAAATCGGATTTGGATTTTGATCAGGAAACTTGGCTAAGCCAAGGATCAATTCATTTTTTTCAATCAGCTCATCCCGTTGAATCATCGTTTCATGAAGCAATCGATTGAGATCATCATTTACCATTTGTTTGGATTGAAGCAACTGAAGGTGATCTGTGATCGGATCATGTATGGCAAAGTCAGTGATCAACAAATTGTGAAACTTCAAGTCGATCAAATCTGTGATCCATGGAGAATTAATATACATGATCTCGTCTCGACTTTCTATATAAAGAAACTGACCTCTAAAATGAGATTTTACAGGAAAATGTAACGACTCCAAGATGATCACCATGTTTTGATGCTCTTCGAAAGATGAGAAATTCATCTCGATAGACATTCTTGGCCTCACAAATTTAAAAACCTTGTCAAAGTCCTCGCCCTCAACCTCTCCAATGATCTTTTTCATAGAATTACCTACAAAACCAATCTTAAGTCCCCTGTTTATTGTGAGACTGAAAGGAAAGATCTTTTCAAATTCTTTTAAACCAAAGAAAAATTTATTTTGCATTGCTTAGTGAATCAATAATTCAAATCGATCATGCCACATCTGATCATTTGTAGAATCCAATAATGTGATCGTCAGTTTCTCATTGAACATCTCGGCCAAACCAAGACAAAGACCTTCTACAAAATGCGTAAGCCCTTCTCTATGAGAATAATAATTTAAAATGAGGTGACCTTCTCCTATTTTTTCGGTTTTAAATTCTGGTGGACTTAAATTTGGGTATACCAACATGATCCGACCGTGAAAATTCGGTAGGTTAAACATAAAGTCCTCAAGAGAGCTACCCCCTGCCTTCATTAAGTCACCATATTTTTCGTATCCAACCTTTAATATCCAATACTTACCAAAGTCAATAAGTATATTCCTGGCAGGAACTTTCAATATTTCCGAGGCCGCTCCAACAAGATCATAAGTAATACTGTCATCATATGACTCATTATTTAGAAAAAATTCCTGATCAACACCCGCTCGATTCCGAATTTGAACCCAAGTTTCCCTCCCGAAATTGTCTTCCACTAAGCCTTGAATCGCCTGATTAACTACACCGTACATAGAAATGAGTTTTAAATTTTCCCTTCTTTCATCATTCTGTAAATGGTTGATTTACCAACCTGTAACTTATCAGCCACCTTCAGAACATTGTTATTGTATTTACTTAAAAAGTATTTAATGATTCGATTGTTATACTCTTCCAGAGTCAATTCATGATTCATAAGATCCTCAAGGTCATCAGATCTCATGAGCTGAATATCTTTTTCTTCAATAAGCCTTCCATCCGACAAGACCACTGCAACATCGATGATCGATTTCAATTCTCGGACATTACCGGGATAATTATATTTCATTAATTTCTCTGCAGCTTCTTTCGAAAGTTCTTTGATTGGCATTCTATTTTCATTGCAAAACGAATTAATGAAATGCTTACCCAACAATAGAATATCTTGCTCTCTGTCTTTTAGATCCGGAAGCTGAATGGTTAGACCTGCCAATCGATAATAAAGATCTTCTCTAAAATTTCCATTTTTCACTTCCTTTAAAAGATCTCTGTGTGTAGCAACCACTAATCTAATGTCGATCTCTTTGGATTTGTTGGAACCCAATCTTGTAATTTCTCTTTCCTGCAGCACACGTAATAATTTTGCCTGCATGTTTAGATCCATCTCACCAATCTCATCAAGAAAAAGTGTCCCCCCATCAGCTAATTCAAATTTCCCGGCTTTCGGTTGATCAGCGCCCGTAAAGGCTCCTTTTTCAAATCCAAACAACTCGCTTTCGATCAACTCATTTGGAATAGCCGCAACATTAATCGCAACGAAAGGTTTTTTCATTCGATTTGAATTGAAATGCACCGCTTTCGCTACTAATTCTTTACCTGTACCAGTAGCGCCCGTAATAGACACAGTAATATTGGTCTTTGTTGTTTTTTCAAGAAGCTCGTACACTCTTTTCATGGCTGAACTCGAACCTACCAGAAAATCACTGAATCGATATTTATCCGAAACCACCTCACTAAGCATTTCCAATTCTTGATTCATCTGAGATTTTTCAAGAGCTTTATGCACTACAAGCCAAAGCTTGTCCAATGCTTTATGATCCTTATTAAGATAGTCGTAAGCACCACCTTTTAGCATCTCAACAGCAGTATCAATATTTTCCTGTCCGGAAAGCACAATCACTTCGGTATTCGGACTTATCGCCCGAATCTTTTGAAGCAGATCAAGACCCGAATAATCTGGAAGCCCAAAGTCTAGTGTTACGACCTGTGGATTTTCTTGCAATCTGCTGATCAGTTCCTTTCCTGATCCAAACAACTCCACTTGAAAATCAGGATCCATTGAAATTTTATGCCTGATCAGTTTTCCATATAGGGGATCATCCTCTACTATGAAAATTTTTGCCTTTCCCATTTTTCCAATTATGATAACTTATTCCCAATTTAGGAATTTGAATCATTTCTGGAAAATAATTAACGATTACTTATTCAATTTGGATCCGTCAACGATTAAAAACGGATTCTTATGAAATATTTTCTGCCCACCCCTTTTTATCAAGGGATCGAAATTGTATGGCCTCTGCAATATGTGAAGTCAATATATCCGTCGACCCATCAAGATCAGCAATTGTGCGAGCAACTCTCAAGATCCGATCGTAAGCCCTGGCAGATAAACCAAGCTTCTCCATTGCCAATTTCAAAACTTCACTTACTTCTTTAGAAATCATACAATGAAGCTCCTGATCTTTTTTATTCATCTGCGCATTGCAATGGATCCATCCTGAAGAATATCTTTTCTTTTGAATATTTCGAGCATTAATTACCCTGGACTTGATTTCTGATGAATGCTCACTTGAAGCCGACGAGATCAATTCTGAATGATCAACGGGAGTAACCTCGACATGCAGATCAATTCGATCCATCAACGGACCTGAAATACGATTAAGATATCGTTGAACTACCCCCGGTCCACAGACGCATTTCCTGGTCGGATGATTATGATACCCGCACGGACATGGATTCATTGCCGCAACTAACATGAATGACGCTGGATAATCAACCGTGAACTTGGCTCTAGATATTGTCACTTGACGGTCCTCAAGCGGTTGCCTCATCACTTCTAATACGGATCGCTTATACTCAGGTAACTCGTCAAGAAAAAGCACTCCATTGTGAGCCAAAGAAATCTCACCCGGCTGGGGAATTGTACCTCCTCCGACGAGAGCTACATCTGAAATTGTGTGATGAGGCTTTCTGAATGGACGTTCTATCATCAAACCTTTGATCAATCTTTTTCTACCTGCTACCGAATGGATCTTCGTGGTTTCCAACGCCTCGTCTTCGGTCATTGGAGGCAAAATTGTAGGTAGCCTCTTCGCTAACATTGATTTACCTGCCCCGGGAGGACCGACAAGTATGATATTATGTCCTCCAGCCGCAGCAATTTCAAATGCTCTTTTAATATTCATCTGACCTTTCACATCGGAAAAATCCAATTCAAATGAATTTAGAAGTCCGCCATCCAGATTAAATGAAGAGCTAATCGGAGAAATACTTTCTTCATCATTTAAAAACGAGACCACCTGCTTCAACCCCTTTACAGGATAGATCTCGATTCCAGAAACCACAGCAGCCTCAGCAGCATTTTCTTCCGGAAGTAATATCCCCTTAAAGCCATCATTTCTCGCCTGTATTGCAATCGGTAAAACACCACGAACCGGCCTCAACATTCCATCCAAGGACAATTCCCCGATCATGAGATAATTTTCCAGAGATTCGGAATTGACCTGTTCACTTGCTGCCAATATTCCAATAGCAATAGGAAGATCATAAACTGCTCCTTCTTTGCGTATATCAGCCGGAGCCATATTCACCGTTATTTCTTTACCCGGAAATTTAAATCCATTGTTCGTGAAGGCGGCTTTTATCCGCTGATTACTTTCTTTAACGGCATTATCCGGCAGACCGACTAAAAAATAATTGATTCCCTGGCCAAGATTTACTTCAATAGTTATCTTCTCCGCATTAATCCCAAACACCGCACTACTAAAGGTTTTTACTAACATTAAATTGAGTTTTTAAATTTATACTCTAATTAAGTTAGTAAATATTAGCCTTAAAAAAATTAGCTAAACACGAAAAAATGAAACAAAAAAAGGTCGAAGCAATGTGCTCCGACCAATATCTGGACAAGGTTAAAATTAATTAACGCTTGTGGAAAGGCTCATCAGAAACAGTAAGCTTCTTTCTACCCTTGCGACGACGCGAAGCAAGAACTCTACGCCCGTTCTTAGTGGCCATACGGCTTCTGAAACCGTGCTTGTTTCTTCTTTTTCTTACTGATGGTTGAAACGTTCTTTTCATGATATATAATCTTTACGCTTGTACTTTCTCAAAAATTCGGACTGCAAAGATAGGCTTTTTTTGAAATCTACAATGTCAGAATGCAAAATTCTAAAAAAAAGAAAGAAATCCATCCTAACACCTTATTTTTGCAATCCAATCAGAAAACCAGTGTTGCGTCCGACAAATAAAAAAGAAAAGGAAAAGATCACAAAATCTTCAGTAAAGAAAGCCCGTGGTATTTTCGCATATCTGCGCCCTTATGCAGGGATGTATTTGATCGGCTGGATGTTTCTGGTATTGTCTTCAGCAATTGGACTGATCTTTCCATACCTCATGGGAAAACTACTAGGAGGAACTGAAATTTCAAACACCAGCGATGCTGTAAAACTCATCAACCTTGATAATATCAATGGTGTTGCAGTTGCTCTATTCGTATTATTCGCTTTCCAGGCATTATTTTCATTTTTTCGCGTCGTTATCTTCACGAACGTTACCGAAAATGCACTTCGTGATCTTAGAAATGATGCATTTGGCAAATTAATCTACATGCCAATGGATTTCTTTAACCGGAATAAGGTTGGAGAATTGACAAGTAGAATTTCTTCGGATATTACTCAGATACAGGATACCTTAAAGACGACGATTGCTGAATTCTTCAGACAAGTCGTGATTATCATTGGAAGTATCGCATTTCT
>SBFR01000107.1 GCA_006227105.1 Bacteroidota bacterium | reverse complement strand
CGGTCGCACAGATCATATCCTTCTTTCCGATGTTTTTCTTTGTATTTCAGTGCATACGTTCGACTCATCACTGCTTGTACCTTGTAATATTCCAGATGTCGGCCTCCTCCACCTTCTGATTCAACTACTCCTGCGAGATAATTGTTCAATTCAACCAGATTAACGATCACCAGATCATTTCCATTCGATGTTATTTCGAAATCATCCTCATATTTCCTCGGTTTAACAACAGGTGTTTTTGAAGTTAGGTTTACCGAAGTATTCGTTGAATTCTGAATGAGCTGAACCTTCTTGAATTGCCCCAATTCAATGGTCCCTTTCTTCAGTTTTACCAAATTGCCAGAAGGAATAACTTCAATAAATTCATTAGGGAGCATAGATCCAAAATAGGACGTGTCCGCAAAAATGGAATAACTCCCGTGATTGTAGGAAATGTTCAACCGTTTTATGCTGTATCCTGTAAGAACTCCAATACGCATTTGCTGGGCGTTAGCGCACAATACGATCAATGAAAAAAACAGCAGGACAAACGGCCTCATTTAACAAAATTATTCCTCAAAACCCTGAGAATTCAGGTGAGGTCAAATAGTTTTCAACAAGGATTGTGCAACTTTCTTGCTTGCACCTCCTCCTCCAAGGATTTCTCGCATATGCTCGAATTCCTCAAGCATCTTTTTCCTTCCTTCTGTTCCTTCTTCAAGTGCCTTTAATTCTTTCTCTATCAACGCTGGATTGCATTCGTGTTGAATCAACTCCCGAACAACTTCTTTATCCATAATGAGATTCACAAGAGATATAAATTTGATCCTGATCAATCGTTTCGCAATGTGATATGAAATAGATGATCCCTTATAACAAACCACTTCTGGAACATTGAATAAAGCTGTTTCAAGCGTAGCAGTTCCTGAAGTAACAACCGCCAGATTGGCGACCGTAAGAAGATCATAGGTGCGATTAAATATGATTTCCGTTTTTTCTTCTAAAAACTGACGATAAAAATCTTCATCCAAATTCGGGGCACCTGCCACGATCACCCTATAATCTGAAAAAGACTTGACACCTTTTAGCATGATCGGTAATTTGACGGATATTTCCTGTTTGCGACTACCAGGAAGAACGAGTAATATCTTTTTGTTTTCAGGATCTTTTTCAAGTATATCTTTTGCTCCATTGCTTTCCTCTCTGAATCTGATCATTGCGTCCAGGAGAGGATGTCCAACGTACTCGACATCGAATTGATGTTTTTGATAAAAGGCTTTTTCAAATGGCAAGATGACATACATGTGATCCACACTCTTCTTTATCTTTTTCACCCTTGATTCTTTCCAGGCCCATACTTGTGGAGAGATATAATAGGCAACTTTTATCCCTTTTTCTTTAGCCCATTGGGCTATGCGAAGATTAAAACCAGGATAGTCGATCAGGACCAAAAGATCGGGCTTGAATTCCAGGATGTCTTTTTTACAAAAATCAATATTCTTTAGGATGGTTCTCAAGTTGAACAAAACCTCAATGAATCCCATAAAAGCCAGGTCTCTGATGTGTTTTACAGGCGGCCCAGACTCCAGCGCCATTTTATCTCCTCCCCAGCATCTGAATTGCAGATCTGAGGATTCTTCTTTAAGCGCTTTGATCAGATTACTACCGTGCAGATCTCCTGAGGCTTCACCAGCTATTATATAGATCTTTTTGGGCATCTACAGAATAAAATTGACATAGATCACATAAGGAAGGAACAAAATCGACCCAAGAATTACACCCATTGCCATTCCCCATTTTTCTCGATTTAAGAAATAGTAAAACCAGATCAAATTTGATATGATCGCGATCGAAATAATTTTACTTCTCACGACTGGATCGATCGTGAATTTATACCACAACTGAGAAAAGTAAAAATTTTCCAGCCAAGACAAGACGAGAATTACAATTGGGATAAAAATCAAAGGTGATGCTATTCCGATGATCAACCCTAAAGTGTGTTGCTTACTCCAGTTCCTAAGGTTCATTTCTCCCAGGTTTTAAAAAAGTTCATTGTTTTATAGCAGGTCATATCAAATTGTGTCGGCACGACACTTGCGTATCCCTGTCTCATTGCGAAAAGATCTGAATCCTCACTTTTATCATGATCAGTGAATTCACCAGTAAGCCAGTAATAAGGTTTATTGAACTGATCCAAGCGCTTATCAAAACGATCTTCCCAGAACCCATAGGCTTGTTTACAGACTTTGATACCTTTCAATTCTTCAGGAGTCCCTTTAGGTACGTTCACATTCAGACAAACATGCTCCGGGTAATCTCCCTTCAATGCATTAGCAATTAATTCCTTTGCTACCATTTGGGTTGCTCTGAAATCTGCATCAGCGTGAAAATCAGCCAATGAAAACCCTATTGAAGGAATATTCTCCATCGCACCTTCAACCGCAGCTGACATTGTTCCGGAATAAAGAATGTTTGTTGAAGTGTTTTCACCATGATTGATTCCTGATAAAAGCAAATCAGGCTTTCTGTTTAAAACTTCATAGATCGCCAGCTTAACACAGTCAACGGGTGTACCAGTGCATGTGTAGGCATCCAAGCCCTCAAAGAGAATGCTCTTATCGAGTCTTAAAGGATGATTCACTGTGATCGCATGTCCCATACCGGATTGAGGCTTATCAGGAGCCAATACCAATACGTCCCCAATAGATCTAGCGACTTCAACCAATGACCTGATCCCTTTTGAAGAGATCCCATCATCATTGGTTACTAATATTAGCGGTTTTGTACTCATCGTTTACCTTTCATCAATTCCGGATTTTACGAAAGTAACCATATTCGGATGAAACAATGAGAAAGGGCACCTACAAATTCAAGAACTTTTTTTGTCTAAACACTATTTTAATTACATTTGAAGGAGATAACCTTGAATGACTTCTAAAGAATTTTACGACGAAATTATCCGCATTACTGAACAGAATTTAAAAGCTGTTTCTGAACAAGTAATTTCGTTGACAGAACATCAAAAAAACTGGCGTAAAGACAGTGAATCATGGAGCATCAATGAGATTTTTTCTCATTTGAATGAATATGCGTCTTATTATCATGACGCCATTCGAAAGCGAATAGAAAAGACCCGATTCAGAGAGCCGAAAGAAACTTTTATATCTTCTCCCCTTGGTCGATCGGCATGGAAATCTATGAAGCTTGGAAACGCGCGAAATATCAAACGTAAATTCAAGTCTCCAAAAGGAGCTAACCCAAGATTACATCCTGAGCTGGTCAGTGAAACAGCATGTGAAAACTTTCTTACGAAGCAAAATGAATTATTGAAGATCATTCAAGATTCAAGATCAATAAACATCCGAAAGGCAAAAGTCGCTGTCTCCCTTTCAAAATTCATTCGACTTAGAATTGGCGACGCATTTTTGTTTGTTATCTATCACAACGAACGACACGTTCAACAGATCCTGAACATAATTGCGCATCCGAAATTCCCGAACTCTTAATGAAGAATGCCTATTGCATAGTAAGTATTTCACCGGTTCGTGCTGAGGCATCTGATCGCGCTGAAATGGTTACCCAACTTCTGTTTGGAGAATTAGTTCAAATAGAAGAAATGCAAAGCCCATGGTGTCGTATCGTTACGATGACCGACAATTATGAGGGATATTGTGATATCAAGCATTTACATTTCCTGACTCAAAAAGAGGTAAACAGATGGATGGACGGTCTGAATATTTTATCGCCGATTACCACCGATCTTCAAACTCCTTGGGGAATGCAACGCATTTTCAGGGGTTCATTTGTACCATTCGACCTATCAAACGAATTTAACATCGGTCAGGATAAATTTCACATCAAAGGGACCATTTCAGAGAATTCCACAAAAGACCCAGTTCTATTGGCCAAAGAATACTTGAACACACCTTATTTATGGGGAGGAAAATCTCCATTTGGTATTGATTGTTCGGGTTTAACTCAAATTGTCTATCGTTTGATCGATATCAATCTACCAAGGGACGCTTCACAACAGGTTGATTACGGAACTGACGTTCAATTCGAAGATCTTGAGAGCGGAGATGTTGCCTTCTTTCAAAATCAGGCAGGCAAGGTTATTCATGTCGGTATTTGTGATGGAGAAGGCTCTATCATTCATGCCAGTGGATGGGTAAGGATCGATGCTTTGACGAAAAATGGAATCGTACATTCGGATACGGGAGTTCAAACTCATGAACTTTGTGCGATTCGAAGGATGTAAGTCTCCTCCCTTCGGGAAATTATTTCGATATTTGCCTCAAATAAAATTACATGAAGATCCTAATCACCGGAGGCGCTGGTTTCATTGGCAGTAATCTTGCTAAAAGACTTGTCAGCGAAGGTCATGAAGTTACCGTCCTGGATTCATTACTAAGAGGTAACAAACTCGACAAGGAAACATTCTCAAAAGTTAATTTCATTAAGGGAGATGTTAGGGATCAGGATCTGATCATTAAAGCCAGCAGGGGATGTGATCTGATTTTTCATTTTGCAGCAGTTCTTGGGGTGGATATCGTGGCTGATAATCCTGTCGAGACCATGGATGTTGAGGTCATAGGAACACGAAATGTTGTTGAAGCGGCAGAATTAAATAATGTAAAGAAGATCATGTATGCTTCCACAAGTGGAATTTACGGACACTCTGCATTCGAAACCACGCTATCTGAAGAAGTCCTGGTTGATCCCAGAACATCATATGCAATGGCAAAAAGATACAATGAGATCTATTTGGCCTCACATCATGAAGAAAAAGGTGTGAACGTGATCTCTCTGCGTTTCTTCAATGTCTACGGTGGAAATCAAGATAATCGTATGGTTGTTCCTCGTTTCTTCGAGCAGGCAATTGCAAATGATTCCATTACTGTTTTTGGATCTGGAAATCAGACAAGAGATTTTACTTATATCGATGACACCGTTGAAGCCTGTGTAAGGTTGATGAATATCAATGGTAGTCACATTGTAAATATTGCCAACGAAGAAGAATGGAGAATCGAAGATCTTGCTTTGAAGATCAAGAAAGTAACAAATTCAAGTTCAGATATCATTTATCTTGAGGCACCGAAAAAAAGATACGATTACGAAGTAGAGCGACGAGTAGGAAGCTCTGACAAACTTTTAGCCCTTACGGGATATAAACCAGATACTGACCTTGAAACAGGTTTGGGTCTGATCTACAAAATCAATTATTCCAAATAAACAGCAATGATGAGAGACCAGGAGATCTTCGCTTTGATCGAAGAAGAAAAGCACCGCCAGTTACATGGTGTAGAATTGATCGCTTCTGAAAACTTTGTCAGCGATGAAGTTATGCAGGCAATGGGAAGTGTATTGACGAACAAATACGCTGAAGGATTACCGGGGAAAAGATACTACGGTGGTTGTGAAGTGGTCGATAAGGTAGAACAACTTGCCATAGACCGTTTGTGCAAACTTTTTGGAGCTACTTGGGCTAACGTACAGCCACATTCAGGAGCACAGGCGAATGCAGCCGTATTCCTTGCTTGTTTGCAGCCAGGAGATAAAATTCTTGGATTCGACTTGTCACATGGTGGACACCTTACCCATGGTTCTCCTGTTAACTTTTCGGGAAAATTGTACCGTCCTTTCTTTTACGGTGTGAACAAGGAAACCGGAAGAGTAGATTACGACATGATGGAAGAAGTCGCACTTCGTGAAAAACCGAAAATGATCGTGTGTGGGGCCTCTGCCTACAGCAGAGACTGGGACTACGCTAGAATCAGAAAAGTTGCTGATCAAATTGGTGCTTTGGTTTTGGCAGACATCTCCCATCCGGCAGGATTGATTGCTGCGGGATTATTAAATGATCCACTTGAACATTGTCATATCATTACTACGACTACGCACAAGACGCTTCGAGGACCAAGAGGTGGTGTGATCATGCTTCGTCATAACTTTGACAATCCATTTGGATTGCGTTGGAACAATGGCAATTTGAAATCAATGGCTGCATTGCTTGACGCGGCTGTCTTCCCAGGAATTCAAGGTGGACCGCTTGAGCATGTTATTGCCGCTAAAGCTGTTGCCTTCGGAGAAGCATTGACAGACAATTACAAAGATTACATGAAACGAGTTCAGCAAAATGCAGCAGTGATGGCTGATGAATTCGTAAAAAAAGGATATCACATTATTTCGGGCGGAACGGATAATCACTCCATGCTAATTGATCTTCGTTCGAAGGGAGTTACAGGAAAAGATGCAGAGAATGCATTGGTTAGAGCTGATATCACTGTCAACAAGAACATGGTTCCGTTTGATACGGAATCTCCTTTTGTTACGTCAGGAATAAGAGTTGGTACACCAGCGATAACCTCGAGAGGAGTTCTTTCAAACGAAATTCCACAAATCGTTGACCTAATGGATAAGGTTCTTACGAATTACACGAATGATGATGTTATTTCTTCGGTAAGAGCTGACGTAAATGCACTGATGGGTAAACGCCCATTATTCCAATGGTAAATTGAGATTTATTCAATATTTTTAAGGCAAGCTAACACTTGCCTTTTTTTATGAGATATAAATCGAGAGTCGATTGGTTTTTTAAGACAGCTATTGCTTTAATCCTAGTAAGTTTTATTGCTGGATTCATACAGATGATGCTAGATAATGAATCTACGTCTTCTTTGGTACTGTTCTCAATCGTAATGGGAGTGGTTATGTTGTTTCTTTTCTCCTTGATCCCAACCACCTATTACGACATAAAAGAAGATCAATTGTATTGCAGATCGCTATTCTTCAAAAAGAAGCTTCCTATTAATTCTATTCGAAAAGTGGACGTTGGAAATTCCCTTTATGCTGGAATGAAAATGTCGCTTGCATTAAAGGGAATTATCATCTACTTCAACAAATATGACGAGATCTATATTTCCCCTGAAAATCAGGATGCATTCGTTCAGCATCTGGTCAAGATCCATCCGCAGATCGAAATCATTGGAAATAAAAAAAGCGCCTAAGCGCTTTTAAATATTATAGATCTTCTGGTAATGCGATCTCTTTGAATGACTTTTGCTTTGGTTTCAGCTTGTCAATGAAGATCACTTTAAGTTTTTCTCCATCTGAAGTGTAGATCATATCTGAAATTCCATTTGAAATACCAGGTAATTGCTTCTTCTCATTATAGAACTTCTTCTCAAAAGGTTCATACGTATCGTCATCGTATTGCAAAAGGATCGAAACGATCTGACCATTCTCTACTCTAGCCTTCCCACTTACACAAGTTGAAGTACCGTCTTTCTCAAAAAAGCTCACGATCACATTTCTGTGCATATCATCTCCGACACCATATGATCCTCTTTTTGCAAATGCATCTTCTAATCGCTTATAACAATCATTTTGTGCAGATACCGTAAGTGTAAGGAAAAGTGCAGATAGTACAAGTAAGGTTCTTTTCATATTCTGTTGTTGTTATGGGTTCTAAAAGCCCTGGTTTTCAAATATAACAAGTTTAGGTGAATATTGTCTGAGCATTTTTTATTTTTGACAAAATTCACAACGCCGTCCATGAAACAAATAGCAGACCACTTTTCGGAAGCATTAGAAATTTTGCAAAAATTTAACAACCCTGAAAATTTTTCTCGTATACAAACGGCGGGCGACCTAATGGTTACATCTCTTAAAAACAAAGGGAAAATTATTAGTTGCGGTAATGGAGGATCGATGTGTGATGCCATGCACTTTGCTGAAGAGCTTACCGGAAGATACAGAGGTGATCGTCCGGCGATCCCAGCGATTTCCATATCAGATCCAAGTCACATCTCATGTGTAGGTAACGATTATGGATTCGATCACATTTTTTCAAGATATCTGGAGGCAGTCGGTAATTCAGGCGATGTACTTCTTGCCATTTCAACCTCAGGAAATTCGAAGAATGTCATTAATGCAATTGAAGTCGCCAAATCTAAAGGAATGAAGATCGTCGCATTGACAGGAAAAGACGGTGGAAAAATAGCGTCAATGGTCGATGTGGAAATAAGGGCACCTCATTCAGCTTATGCAGACAGAGCTCAGGAAATTCACATCAAGGTGATCCATTCACTGATCGACCATATCGAATCTAATCTTTGATCTTCTGTTCGTAGATCAAGAACTTAAAGTCATCCAGGTAAAAATCAGCCTCTGACCTTTTCCAGAAATCAAATTTGAATTCGTCCGATATATCTCGTATCGAGGGAGTAAGGAAGTACAAGGTTGTATCGTTCCACTCTGGACTGAACCCCAATTTGGCATCTCGATATCCATAAGCACCTTCTTTTCGGTTCATCATCGTCCCAAGAATAACTGGTTCCTCCCCAAGATTTCTATACCTGAACTTCAGTCCTACCCAAATATGATCCCGATCAGTAAGCTTAGAATATTCAAACCTGTTTGAGTATGGGAATTCATCCTGCCCTTTTGAAATCAAACAAGCTGAATCCTCTTTTGAGAAATTATCTTCAAAGAAAGTATGCATCTGATAGTTTTCCTGATCATTAAAAACGTCAACCCCTGTAAATGATCTCTGAACTAGAAGCAGATCGAGGTCACCCTCTGAAACCGAAGTTTTTAAAAAAGTTGCCCAATAGTATTCTTTTGTCGTTCGATAAGGATCCAGGATGTAATTCCTAAGCTGCCACCACTGAAACTGATTGAGAACCAAAAACAACACTAATGGTGCAGCCACCAAGGAGCGTAAAACAATAGACTTCCCCACTATGGATTCAAGGAAATAACCCATTGGAAGAAGTAGAAGAGGATAATAAGTAATCAATGGACGATTCGAAAATCCGGCTCCATACCACCATTCAGACCAACTACAGACAACGTAAAAACACACTGAAAAAGTAACTAATACCGGCCAAAACCATTTTCGGTCTTTCTTATACAATGCTGCAAAACCAATCAGTGCAAAAAGCATGACTGGTGTGTAGATCAACCAACCTTTTCTATAGCTAAACAGACTATCCCATATATGAGGAGAGAAAATATCCAGTCCAA
>SBFR01000075.1 GCA_006227105.1 Bacteroidota bacterium | reverse complement strand
CTGTAGGAGTTAAAATGGAAACTCCAACTCAGGGAGCACTAATGAATAAAACAATTCTTGAAGGAGTGAGAACTTACCAAATGAAGTCGTTCTCTAGTAAATATGAATACCAGCTATGGTATATGGAGAATTCGGCTAAGTTCTTCCTTGAACTGGAAGCTGAAGCGAGAAGGTCTGCAATGGCTGAAGTGAACGCGCTGATCAACAACGAATTTGGTTTCACGATGTTGAGTCATACGGCTGAAATGTATGCGATGAATCGCTATAAGGATTATGATTATTCAGATATTACGACCGCATACACGTATACAACACAGGCGTTAATGCTTGTGGAGAGAGATAGAGATAGATCTTCTGCCAAGGAAAAATTGGATCAGGCGATCAATGCATGGAAAGCAATTTTGACTGAAAGTAATCTATCCGACGATAAGGCAAGAATCAATGATAAAGTGACGGCCATGATCCAATGTAATCTGGCTGAATTATATAGTTGGAGAGGAGATTATGATCAGGCTGAGTTGTATAAAAACCTTGCTCTGAACAGTGGAGTAAACAAATTCAGAAACCATGCTGAAAGAGTTCAGGGGTTCTATGCCGATCAAAAAAAGAGATGGGTAGTCCATTTTTAAAATGTTAAAGTTTTTATAATTATGAAGGGTTGTGTGATTTTGTTGCACAACCCTTTTATATTTGTACTGTGCTAAAGGCATTTTGTCAACGGTTGATCTTGATCATTACACCAATTGTAATGTTGACAAATGTTTCTTTGAGTTTCATCGATTCCATCAATTCTTTTGCTTCGGACGTAAAGTCTGAAACTATTTTTTCGAAATCTTCCTCGTCAACAGTTCTTGATCTTCCAATGGAGGTATCTACGCTTGAGTTAGAAGAAGCTGAAGAAAGCTTTGAAGAGTTAAAAGGAACTGACAATGGATTTGACTCCTTCGTTCAAAGCTTCTACGGTGCTTCAGGAGCGAACATTCACGATAATCTTTCACGATTAAAAGAATGTCAGTGTTCGCTGTCATTCAAATACAATCAACCTGCCTATCTGGTAAACGAAAATTTCAGACTATAACCAATTGCCTTGTAATGAGTTCATTGCAAGGATTTTTTTTTGGTGTAATTTGAAATGTTATCAACATGAAAATTTCTGAGTACTCGCATGGCGATGAGTACAAAATAATCGAAGAATTAAAACATTTTCTTCCAAGTCAAGCCCCGTTAAAAGACTTTATTCATCACAATACTTTACATGCTTTTCAGCATGATGAGTTTGAAAAAGCCTTGTTTAATGCTGCGCAGACCTTTGGGTATCGTGTCTACCTATCACTTGATCAATTCAGGATGAAATTCCGTGAAGGTGAAATTGAGGAGTCAATTCTCGATGAGGAGATAAGTATTAGAAAGGGCAACGATTCCGAAAGCTGGAAAAGGAAAATGTTAGAAGGTACCTTCAACGAGGATCTTGAACCTGAAATCGGAAGATTAAGGAATCATTGGAAATCAAGGTACAGGATCGACATGGATTCAATGGTTCATCCGTTATTGTTCCGAATCCTGAGCAGTTATCTGGACCAAGGGATTGCTATATGGGGATTCCCTGTGTCTGATAACGGTTTTTTAGCTTCCCTCGCTGATTTGGAAAGGAATTCAAAAACTTCCTTTTTCAAAACGGATCGAGCAAGAAAATTACTGATCGATGGAAGAACAAATCTTTCTGATCTGCTTAAACTAATTGTTGGGAATAAGGAGTTATATGAAAGATATCTTTTTGATCAGCAATTTGCTCATCCGGGTTGGTCCGGAATGGTCGCGGTCATTGAAGGGAATAATGAGCATCTCCTTGATAAGAGGAAGATAACGCTCGAGGAGTTCATCTGTTTTGAGTTACTATTGGAAATTGATGTGCTGGATGATCATTTCGGTGGTGTTTGGTCTCCTATCGGAGTGAACAACCCTGATCATTTTGAAGATTTGTTTTCACATAAAAAGGTGAATGAGTACTTTGAAGTACTTCATATTTTTCAAGCATCCTATGAATGGACATATTACCAAAGTGTTCTGAGAGGAATAGGTCAGTTGAAGAAGGAGCAAAGGGAAGAACTTCAAACCTTCGATGCTTTGTTCTGTATTGATGATAGGGAATGTTCAATAAGAAGGCATTTAGAATCTCAGAACCCTGGTATCAAAACCTATGGGACGGCTGGGTTCTTTAATGTGGAGTTCTTTTATCAACCTGAGGAGAGTAAATTTTACACAAAGGTGTGTCCGGCTCCTTTAACTCCTAAGTATTTGATCAAAGAGGAAAGTGCATCCTTAAAAAAGAAAAAGGATTTCCACTTTGGACATCATTCTCATGGTCTTTTCTTAGGATGGATATTCACTCACACCTTAGGATTTTGGTCTGCTTTGAGACTCTTTTTAACTGTCTTCAAACCTCAGGAATCAGCCTCTATGGTGACATCTTTTGGACATATGGACCCTCGGTCAAAACTCACTATTGAAAATAAAAATGGCGAAAAAACCGAGGATGGTTTACAGATTGGATTTACAATTCATGAAATGGCCGATCGTCTGGAAGGTTTACTGAGAAGCATAGGATTGATCTCGAATTTCGGTAAAGTGATTTATGCAATTGGTCATGGATCAAGTAGTGTAAATAATACGCATTATGCAGGCTACGATTGCGGTGCTTGTTCCGGAAGACCTGGATCAGTAAATGCAAGAGTAATTGCTCATATTGGAAATCACCAACAAGTTCGATCAATACTCAGAGAAAAGGGGATCGATATTCCGGATGAAACAGTCTTTGTGGGGGCATTGCATGACACCTCTAGGGATGAGATTATGTACTATGATCTTGATGTTTTAAGTCCTGCACAAAGTAAATATCATCAAGCTTTCGCTGATTCAATGAGCAATGCGCTTGATTTTAATGCAAAGGAACGTTCACGCAGATTTGTTCTTACACCTTCACATGGAGATCCAAAAAAGGTCCATGAAAAGGTAAAGCTGAGAACGATCTCACTTTTTGAACCAAGACCTGAATTGAATCATGCGACGAATACACTGTGTATTGTAGGTAGGAGAGAATTGACAAAGAACCTGTTCCTCGATCGAAGAGCATTTTTGAATTCATACGACTATAGTATTGATCCAGAAGGAAAATATCTTACTGGTATTCTGAATGCAGTAGCACCTGTTTGTGGTGGTATTAATTTAGAATATTTCTTCTCTAGAGTCGATAATCAAAAACTAGGAGCCGGAACAAAACTACCTCATAATGTGATGGGATTGATTGGTGTGGCCAATGGTATTGATGGAGACTTGCGAACCGGTTTACCGAGTCAAATGATCGAAGTACATGATCCGTTAAGGTTATTGGTGATCGTCGAACATGATCCTGAAGTGGTTCTAAATGTGTTGATCAACAATCCAAAAACATACGAATGGTTTCTGAACGGATGGGTGAATTTGTGTGTGTTGGATCCAATGACATCCATTGTTTACAGGTTCTTGAAAGGTGAATTAATTCCTTCAGATCTGAACGAACCACTCAATCATACAATCGCAGATCTAATGAAGACTGTAGAGGTCAATTCTGAAAATCTACCTGTTAGTCATTTAATACCTGAAGAATATGGAACAGCTCGTTAATTTATTTGTGCTGATCCCATTGTTCGGTTTTATTATGGGATTAGTTATCCCTTCTCAAAAGGAGGGAGCACTTTCGAAGATTACCTATGTAACGATCGGTTTGCAGCTTATCGTATCTGTAATCTTCATTGGATGGTGGATTTGGAACGGATCGAATGTCATAAATCTGAAGGAATTTTCAATTTTCAAAACGGTTCATTATGACTTTTACATTGACCTGTACTTTGATAAGATCTCAGCGACGTACATTCTGATTGGGGCAGTTCTTACTTTCCTTATAACGGTATATAGCAGATACTATTTGCATCGTGAGGAAGGGTATAAGAGGTTCTTCAATACGATCATGTTCTTCTATTTGGGTTACTCGATCGTTACCGTCTCCGGAAACCTTGAAACTCTTTTCATAGGTTGGGAAGTTTTAGGGGTGTCATCCTTTTTATTGATCGCTTTTTATCGTGACAGATATTTGCCGGTGAAGAATGCAGTGAAGGTCTTCTCGATCTATCGCATAGGGGATGTTGGTGTGATCCTGGCAATGTGGCTAAGTCATCACATGTGGAATGAAAACATTTCATTTTACAAGTTGAACAATTATGAACTGGTGCATGATCACATAGTTGAACATAGCTTGGTAGGACTGTTCGTTGCCATCGTAATCTTTATTTCCGCTGCGGCCAAATCAGCTCAGCTTCCATTTTCAAGTTGGTTGCCGAGAGCTATGGAAGGTCCAACTCCGTCGAGCGCAATTTTTTACGGATCGCTAAGCGTTCATATGGGCGCTTTCCTTTTAATGAGGACATATCCATTTTGGGAACAACAGATCTCATTCAGGATATTCGTCATTTTAATGGGGGTTGCGACCAGTGTGATGGCGACATTGACCGCACGGGTTCAATCATCAATAAAAAGCCAGATCGCATATTCTTCTGTTGCTCAGATAGGATTGATCTTTGTTGAAATCGCCTTGGGATGGGAAACATTCGCGTTGATCCATGTTGCAGGTAATGCATTCTTAAGAACATATCAATTGTTGGTTTCTCCGTCGATTGTAAGCTATAAGATCAGAGAGCAGCAATATCATTTCGTACCAAAACAAAGGACGCTTGAAGACAGTTGGCCGAAGCGAATTGAATACACACTCTATATGTTGAGTTTGAAAGAATGGAACCTTGATTCTATCATGTATAAATACATGTGGAATCCTTTAAAGAAAATAGGTTCTAGATGGTCTTTCTTAACGTTTAAGAATGTTTATTTCTTTTTTGCAGGAGCATTCATTTTAGGGATGGTTCTGTCGTTTAATCAAGACTGGATTTCTCCATGGTGGAGATTTTACCTTCCATTGATCTATGCCTTTATTGGATTGTTAATGGTGATCAAAGCGTTCACCGAGCGCGCCAGTGTGCGATTAAGCTGGAGCTTGATCATAACAAATCACTTTGGTATTGCTCTGGCAATTTCATTCAATGAACATTTTGATGCCCTGCATCATGTTTGGTATCTAGGTGGGGTCGTTGTTTCTGGATTGCTTGGCTATGCATGTATTCAAAGACTAAGATCACTTGAAAGCTGGGTGAGTTTGGATCAATTCTATGGACATGTCTATGAACATCCCAAAATTGGATTCATGTTTTTAATTGCTTGTTTGGGTGTTTCAGGATTTCCGATCACTCCCACGTTCGTTGGAGAGGATTTGATCTTTAGCCACATAAAGGAAGATCAATTGCTGTTGGCATATTTGATTTCAATGAGTTTGATCATCAATGGCCTGGCAGCAATCAGGATCTATGCAAGAATATTTTTAGGACCTCATGTTAAAACCTATCACGGATCAGCAAAGAGGTCATCATAATTGAATTAATAACATTAAATAGAAATAAGATGTTACAAGAAAAAATAAAGGTTCCACAAGATGGAATCAAAGGTTTGAAAGAAAATTTTGGAGTAGATTTTCTTTCCGGTTTTATGGTTTTTTTATTGGCATTGCCACTCAGTTTAGGTATTGCTAAAGCCAGTGAGTTTCCTCCGGCAATGGGTGTGCTAACAGCAATGATTGGAGGTCTCTTCGTGTCATTGTTTATGGGTGCAAGAATGACGATAAAAGGTCCTGCTGCAGGTTTAATTACTGTTTGTGCCGGAGCTGTAATTGAAATGGGAGGAGGTGTCGCAGGTTGGCAAATGACTGCGGCAGCTATTGTAGTGACAGGTGTGATCCAATACATTTTGGGATGGCTCAAAGTAGGAAAATTGAACGATTTTTTCCCTCATTCTGCTGTTCATGGAATGTTGGCTGCGATCGGGATACTTATTTTTGCTAAGCAATTCCCAATTCTATTAGGAGTGGATCCTGCTTTAACGAAAGGGCTTTCACCAATAGAATTGTATACTCACATTCCACTTTTCATTTCAAAAGCTAACCCGACAATCGCCTTGATTGGAATTATTGGATTAGTGATCCTTTTCGGATTACCCCTCCTTGGGAAATCCTTTAAAAAAGTTCCAGGTCCTTTGGTTGTTTTATTGATTGCGGTTCCTATTGCAATTGGAATGGATTTCAAAACTTTACAACCAGAATATTCATTAGTGAAAATAGGAGATTTCTGGAGTACAGTGAAGATCAACGCTGACTTCTCACTTGTCGGAACATTTGTTTTCTGGAAATATGTTTTCATGTTCTTATTCGTAAATAGTTTAGAGTCATTATTGACGGTTAAAGCGATAGACGGTCAGGATCCATACAAAAGAAAATCTGATTATGATAAAGATCTTAGGGCTCTAGGAATGGGTAATTCCTTGTCAGGTTTATTAGGTGGGCTACCAATGATCTCTGAAGTTGCCCGTAGTGCGGCAAACGTCAATTTTGGCGGAAGAACGAGATGGGCTAATTTCTTTCATGGGTTCTTCTTATTGGTCGCCATGTTGCTTATGATTCCTGTGATCGAACTTATTCCTAATTCTGCATTGGCAGCGATGTTGATCTTTGTAGCCTACCGTTTGGCTTCTCCAAAAGAGTTCATAGGCGTTTACAAAGTTGGTCCAGAACAACTGGTGATCTTTTGTACTACGATCTTGGTAACTGTATTAGAAGATCTGTTATTGGGAATAGCTGCAGGTATCCTGGTGAAGTTTATCTTCCACTTAGCGAATGGTGCTAAATTCTCATCATTGTTCAAGGCAAAGTATTCGATCAAAGTTATTGGAGATCAACATTACCTGGATCTTGAAGGGTCAGCGGTATTCTCTAATTTGATTGCATTTAAGCATGTTTTTGAAGAAATCCCTCCAAGAAAATTAATCATCATCGATTTTTCGAAGGTGAGATTTATTGATCACTCTTTCATGGACTTTTTAGAGCGATTTGAAGAAGATTATCAATATGAGGGTGGAAGAGTGACTATAGTGGGATTCGAGAAGTTTAAAAACCTCTCTAAGCATCATTTATGTGCAAGAAAAAGTTTGCATAATGCGTAGTCGAAGTATGAAGCTTTATTGTTTATTGTTCTTGGGTATTTTGACCTTTCCAAATCAGCTAATGGCCCAAAAGAATGATCTCAAATTTTGGTTTGACGAAACCAAAGGGACGTACTTTCAAGTCACTTTCTTAAATCAGACGTGGTTGAGGTTCAATGAAAGTAATTCGGGAACGAAAGTGAATGGAGTTCCGGAATCAAGCACATTTGACATTGGACTAAGAAGGACCAGGATTCAGATGTTTGGCCAGATCACACCTAAAGCATTCATGTATTTTCAATTTGGGGAAAACAATTTCAATGCAGTCTATAACAACAATGGTAATCGCAAGATCGCCCCATTTTTTCATGATGCCCTTTGTGAATATAAACTGACAAATGGCAATCAATTAAAAATCGGAGGAGGCTTAACTATAGCAAATGGATTGTCTAGATTCTCACAGCCATCGATTGGAACAATAATGACCATGGATGTGCCTGTTTTTGCTCAGGCAACTGTAGAAAAGATCGATCAATTTGCAAGAAAATTGAGTCTGTATGCAAGAGGGCAAGTGTCAAAGTTGGATTATAGATTTGTCGTCTCAGATCCATTTCCAGTCAGCACCTTAGGGGGATCGGCTGAACCTATTTCTGACAATTCTTCTTTTTCGGTACAAAAGCGAAATAAGCAGTTTCAGACCTATTTAAGTTGGCAGTTTTTTGAAAAAGAGGGGCATACAACACCCTACATGACTGGTGCCTATTTGGGAAAGAAAAAAGTGTTCAATGTAGCTGCCGGGATGATCTTTCAAAAAGATGCAATGTGGAGGACAGTGAATTCGGCTGATACATTGTTTGAGAATCTTAATCTGTTCTGTGTTGAATCCTTTCTTGATCTGCCTTTGAACAAAGAGAAAAAGAATGCAATAATGGCATATGCAGGGTATTTTATAACGGATTATGGTAAGAATTATCTGCGCTATAATGGGTTGATGAATCCGGCTGATGGTTCCAATGCTCAAAACGTAATTACTGGAGCCGGTCCTGTTTACGGTAATTCATATCCGATGTTTGGTACTGGAAAAGTTATTTACTCTCAAATCGGTTACTTGTTTCGAAACAATTTGCTGGGAGAAGATTTAGGTACTCTTCAACCATATGCTTCTGTTACATTAGGAAACTATGAAAGGTTGCAGGGAAACATTTCTGATGTTTACAATGTTGGTGTGAATTGGTTGTTGAGCGGACATAATGCTAAGATTTCATTCGATTTTCAGTCTCGCCCCTCCTTCCTTATAGAAAACAATGACGTGATAAAAGGAGGAAGAAAAAGTTGTTTTATCGTTCAGTTTCAAGCTTCGATTTAAGCAATCAGAAATGATGAATTATAAAGATTTTGAGAAGTCGGTCAGCTGAAGATCGACTTCTCTTTTTTTTGGACTACTTTTACCAAAATTTTTTTGAATGACAGAAGATATTAAAGCATTGAGCTATTGCGTAGGAATGAGTATCGCAGGAAGCTTGATCGACCAGCAATTAGCTGGAATTGATACTGCGACACTTGCAGAAGCAATTGATGACGCATTTACTGGAAAAGAACCGAAATATTCACCAGATGAAGCGAATGCGATCATACAGCGATTCATGCAACTTCAAATGGAAAAGCAATTTGAACAAAACAAAATTGAAGGCGAAGAATTTCTAAAGCAAAATGCACTGAATGAAGGAGTGAAGACAACAGCTTCAGGACTTCAATATGAAGTGTTGGTAGAAGGGAATGGTGCAAAACCGGAAGCGAATAGTACGGTAACTGTACATTATCACGGAACATTGGTAGATGGAACTGTGTTCGATAGTTCGGTAACAAGAAATCAGCCGGCTACGTTTGGCGTTCGTCAGGTGAT